>CAYGPP010000003.1:0-40055 GCA_964351885.1 uncultured Marinoscillum sp. | reverse complement strand
GCGCTAAACCTATTCTATCTTTGATCTATGAGTGAAAAGTATAAGATAAGAGATCAAGAGAGGCCTTACTTTATAACAATCTCTGTCGTGCAGTGGATAGATGCATTATCAAGACCTATATACAAGGACTTGATTATTGAAAATCTGAAATATTGCAAAAAAGAAAAGGGACTTGACATTTATGCTTGGTGTATTATATCCAATCACATGCACTTAATTGTAGCGAGAAAGGGAGAACAAAAGATAGAAGATATCATAAGAGATTTTAAGAAATATACAGCTGTCAAGATGATTAGCGAGCTTGAAGAGAATCCTCACGAGAGTCGTAAAGAATTGATGCTGTGGATGTTTAGAAAGTTGGCTGAGAAAAGTGCTAAACATCAGAAACATTGCTTTTGGCAAAATGAGTATCACCCGATTGAATTGAGTGATAGCTAAATGATACAACAAAAGCTTGATTACGTCCATCAAAACCCAGTTACAGATGGATTAGTAGATGAGCCAGAGCACTACCGTTATAATAGTGCGCGTGACTATGTCGGAACCAAAGGGTTTATCAAGGTTAAGTATCTATGCTAAAGGCACGGAAGTAACTTCCGCGCCAGAGGGCAATATACCTCCGACCTATTCCAAGTTTGGTCTTTGGACGATAACTATAAGATTAGACATCAAGGGAGGCCTTACCTGATAACATTCTCTGGAGTCAGTGGGAACTCTTGGAACTCAGCTTTTACTAAAAATCCCCTTAATCTTGAGCCAGAGTTTACCTTCATCATCCGTGTCATTGGAATCATCCCCAATCAATAAGGCCAAAGGCTTTAGCTCTTCGTAATAGGAGCTTATGACTCTCAGCATAGCTATTAATGGTAGGAATAGAATCATGCCAGGAATACCCCATAGAAGACCCCCTCCAATTAGAGAGAGGATAGAGAAAAGGGCATTTACTTTTAAGCTCCCTCCCACAATTTTAGGATTCAAAAAATTGCCTTCAAGAAATTGGACAACCCAAAAAATGACGATTACACCTAGAGGATATAGGTAACTGTCATAGCTGATAAAAGCATATACAGTAGGTATCAATCCTCCAACGAAACTACCCACATAGGGAACGATCGCAAGTAGAGCAGCTAAAAACCCAAAGAAAATGGCATAATCAATTCCCAAAGCAAAAAGCCCAGCACTATTGAGAATGCCTAGGATTAGAACCAAAAGAAGCATTCCTGTGAGGTATTGCTTACCAACTAGCTGTACTTCTGAAAGCATCTTTCTGAAAGATGGACGGTTTTCTTCAGGACTAAACTGTGTGAGCGCATTGGCCAGTTGGCTACTGTAGAGCAACAATAAAAATGAAAATACAATGGAAAGTGTTAGGTAAGAAATAATCGTACTGGTAAAGCCCAAGGTGTTGGAGACAAAGACAAAGCCACTTTCTTCAAAAAAACTCGAAAGTCCGGAAGTGATCGTTTCAGTTTTAATGGTCGGAATAAACTGTACATTCTCGTTCAAATAAGTAACCGATGTATCAAAAACTTGTACGAGTTCTTTCTGAAAGCTTGTGAACTCAGCAATCATCTTCACAACCTGTGCTGAAAAAATAAAAATGATCCCTGAAAAAATCAATGTGACTCCTAGCATAGAAATGATGATGGAAAGCACATTCCCTAGGTTTTTACCCTTCAACCATTTGACTACTGGATAAAGGATAAAAGAGAACAATAAAGCAAAGAAAATTGGTATCAGAATGTCTTTGGCATATATCATGATAACCGTACCGGCAATCAAACTACCAAGAATGTAAAAGAGTTTTTTAAAAGAGAAATTCATATACTTAGTTCAAAAAATTCGGATGTAAGCTAAATCAAATATTCTTTTGCTGTTTGGGATAAAGACGTGGTTAAAGACGACCCTAGTATAAGCATTCAAATTTGTATTACATAAGATCAGATTATCGGAAACTTATCTTTATTACGTAAATTCTAATGCCTAGACATAGCAGCTATTCTCAAGTCGACTAGATTAGTGTTCGAAAACACGCTAAGATCACAATCCACAATCCCCCATGGCCAACAACATATTCGGAGAACCTTTAATTAGTTGCAGCACCTCACCTATGACCGGTTTCTTTAGGAATGGTTGCTGTGAGACAGATGAAAACGATCAAGGCACACACACTGTCTGTGCTATCATGACTGAAGAGTTTCTACAGAACACCCTATCCGTAGGCAATGACCTCTCCACTCCTCGCCCTGAGTATCAGTTTCCGGGATTGAAGTCCGGTGATCAGTGGTGCTTGTGTGCATCCAGGTGGAAACAAGCTTATGATGCCGGAGTAGCTCCTATGATCGTCCCTGAGGCCACACATGAGAAGACATTGGAGTATATCCCGCTGAAGGAGCTGATCAAGTACGCGGAAGTTTCTAGGTAAACGTATCTATTCAAGGCACGGAAATACCCTCAGCGCTAGAGGTGTGGAACTGATTCTGAGTTTACCAACCCCAAGTACCTTCTCCTCCTTTAAATGGACCCACGATATTATTGGTGATCCATCCACCATAGAAATCCCCAGCTTGTGCTTTGACCAATTCGCCATTGACGAAGCATGCCTCCATCATATGCGCATAGACAGATATGTGGGCTTTGATTACCGCGAACCGCTCATTAGGATGGCTATAACCCCAAGCACACTTGCGAATGAGCTGATCATTGGCATGTAGATTATAGTACTCTGCCATCCCTTTCCATTCGCAGAAACTAGAACCACTTGTTTTGATTACTGCACCATCTTTGAAGTCTGCCATAGGGATGTAATAAGTTGGAGGATGACTGGTTTCTAACACTCGATAGCTCTTATTGGAATCTAAGATCACTTCTCCGCCTAGGATGATTCTCAAATGGCCATTGAATGGTTCTATAGCTGGGGGACGTGGATAATCCCAAACTGATTCTTGCCCTGGTTTTGGTTCAATTCTTTGTATTGACATATAGAAAGAACTACGAGAAAGACTCGAAGTTCAATGTGTGGGTAAATATTCCAGATTGAATCAATTTATCTCCTTGATTGTGAGGTACATGACGCACTAAATGAAGTGTTATTTTTCATTATATTTATTCCTTCCATGATACAATGCAAAGCATAAAAAAGCGGGGAAAACTAGGTAGCTAGTCACTGAGAATTTCTACGTGATCAATCATCCGTTTTTGGATAATATTAAGCATTCTCTTATTAATGGAGTTTTTGATCGTCGCGTACTGGAGGTATTCTTCTCTAGTAAATTGACCCAATATCACTCCTCGAAGTTCGCTCCTCAGGTTTATATCTCGCTGAAAAACACTTTCCAAATAAGCGATTTGCTTCTCCCGACTAAGACCCTTCAATGGTTCCTTTTTGCTTTCCAAATAGTCTCGAAGATATGCTACAAAAAGATCATGCTTCATTTTAATAATGGGCCGAAGGATGTTGTTTTGAAACATTTCTTCGGTGCTCATATCAGCTTTCAATTGGATAGTCGGAATGTTAGGTCTTGTGTTATCTGTAGGCATATACAGGTAAACATCAGAAGGTTAGCGGTTGTTTTGTTGACGCTCTGCGCAGTGCGGTAAACGGTTGGCGCTCAACTATTGACTTTTCGTTCTCGTTCTTCTCCTTAGCTTATTGATTCTATCCTGATAATATGATCTGAGTTCATTGATGAAGGTTGACGGGGCTTTGTATGTGGTTAGGACATGATAAGTGTACTTACTTTTAACCGACTCGATGGATACTTCAAGCTGCTCTTTCTCTTTGATTAAGTAGGCATCAGGCGATGTAGTCAGTTTGACCCTGCGGTAAGATGCTGCAGAATCTTCTAAGAGTTGAGCATTACTGAATAGGTGCGTGTGGTATGCCCTGAGAGTAGCCAAATCCTCATATTGATAGATCTCCACCAGACGAGTGGTCAACACTGTAGCAAGATCTACTTTATCATCATTCATTGAGAACTTGTCTGGATGAACATGCAACATGGCCTCACGATACAGCCGCTTTTTCTCTCTGGCATCATCTTCACTGAGGTTTGGAACTTTTGGTGATTGTGTCCGAATCTTCAAACCTACTGGCTCTACGTATTTTTTTCCCTTTCTCTTCTGCGCTAAGCGCTTGTCCTTCTTCTCGGCTTTTTGTGCCTTGTAAAGCACAGATAGCTCCTGCTCTGCAATCAATTCATTGGTGAGCTGTGAACTCAATTGCGTTTCGAAACGCTCCAATTTATTGCTTATCTCATCTAGCTCTTTTTGCAATACCTCGATTTGCTCTTTTAGCGTAAGATCTTGACTTGGTTTTGTTTTGGTAGGTATGAGCTGATTGGGCTTCATAAGAGTCACTCTTAGATAGTTTTCACTAGATCTGAATGTATTTTTTCCAGTGTAGCGAGGGCATCTTGGGTGTAGCCCGTATGCACAGGAGAAGCTTGGATAATGGTACTGCGCGTGGCTGTCAACCAACGAAAACGTTCTGCCATTGCATACTGAGCAATTGCTAAGACACTATTGTCTTTAACAGTTTTTGATCCTTTACAAATCAATTCAAAGGATCTACTATAATCTTTTACCAAGTCTAAATCAACCTCGGGAAAAAGCGTCAATATCCGTTGTTCATCCCAGTGAAAAATACTTTGCAAAAAGCGCTCACCTGAGCAGTAAAGTATCGACCCAATATTGACAAACTCACCTCGCTCTACCTTGGGCACGAGTCGAATCGTCGCATACTCAAATAAGTGATATCCTTGCATCATCGGCATCTTTTACAAATAGTGAGGATTGACTTACTCGCGTTTCCAAGAACCGCTGATATACTTTGCGCTGATCTTCTTGGTCTTCAAATGCTCGATCATCCAACCAGTCTGATGGAATTGATGATACGATTCTATTAATTACTTCTGGGGTGATCAATTGACTGAATGTGGTATCTACGTGTTCAAGTTCCGATGCTTTGCTCACCAATACATGGTTCTTGATTAGCGGAAAAGGTTGCGTGCCTTCCGTATTATTCCAGCTATGCTGCCAATATAACGCCGCTCCATGATCGATCAGCCACAATTCATGATTCCACCAAAGTAAATTGGTATTACGCACCGTGCGATCCATGTTCATAAGCAGTGCATCCAACCAAACGATTTGGGAAGCGAGCAGAGGATCAATTTCGGTAGCCAATGGATCGAATGTGATAGAACCTGATAAGTAGTGTAGCCCGAGGTTGAGTCCAACACTTCCCTTGAGCAAATCTTGGATCTCTTCATCGCCTTCCATCCTACCGAAACCCTCGCCAAGATTGACCAATACCAACTCTGGCACTTTGAAACCAAGTACTCTGGCTATCTCCCCTCCGATCAGTTCTGAGATCAATGCTTTAGTTCCCTGTCCTGCACTCCGGAATTTGAGAACATATAAGAAACCATCATCCGCTTCGACAATAGCCGGCATAGAACCTCCTTCTCTCAGTGGAGTCACGTAACGTGTGGTATTTACTTGTCTCAAAACCAGGGGATTATTGTCTTTTGGCATTCGGTTGCTATCAAAATGTAAAGATAGTATTTGGTTGGTAATGCGGAATGTTGATCATTTATAATGTGCTAGATTTATTACGCTATCAAGCATTATTTAATATCTAGATTACGTCCGAATTAAAAGAATAGACAGAATGAGTAATTCAGTAGAAACAGAAGATCTAAAATTAGAAGCCCACAACATTGCTGTAGGCCATATAGAGGAGGATATAAAAGAGCTCGATCAGCTCATGGATGATAACATAGGTGAGGAAGATGAGATTACTCAAGGACAGTTAGATAAAGATGCCTTGTCTCACAACTCTGAAGATCAAAATAATCTAATGGTGATGAAGCAGAAAATGATTGGCCTCAAAGCTAAGCTCGCTTTATTGAACCAATACAAAAACGCCAAGCCCACTGCTATCGTAGATCCAGGTTCTTTGGTTTTCGTTCAAGACCAAGTATTCTATGTTTCTACGAGCGTTGAAAGTTTTGAATCTAATGGCCATAAAGTAACTTGTATATCAGTTGAATCGCCAATTTATAAGGCAATGAAAGGCTTGAAGGCCGACAGTGACTTTGTCTGTAATGGAAAAAGCTACAGCATCAAAAAGATAGCATAACTCGACAGCTAATTTGATAATATAGTTACACTCAATTTTTTTCCATAGAGACGCGTATGATAGGCTATTGCTTTTGTTTAGTCAAGTACTTCAAACCCTAACAGGGTGAAGTCATCATTAAAGAATTCTTTACCGCTGTAGTTAAGACCAAACGCCCTAACACTATTCAAAAGGTCGCTTATCGAACGATGGGAATTGTTAATAAGGAAAGAAGTGAACGCTTCTCTTTTTATCATTACGTCCATACTGTTGCGAACCTCAAGAATGGCATCTGTATAAAGGATTAGTTTGTCTCCAATTTTTAGTTGAATTTTTGATTCGGTATAATTAACGAATTCATTACGAAACGCACCAACCAGCTGACCCTCAGAAGTTAAGCTAATTATTTCATTAGATTCTTGCCTTAGTACAAACCCCTCAGGATGACCAGCTTGCGTGTAGGTTAGGATTCTGTGATGAGCGTCATCAGGCTTGATGTGGTACTTGTCAATCAACTCTTTGCAGAAATCGATCACATTGAGGTCGGGTCTCCTTTCGTCACCCAATGTCTCCCAAAAACTGATCAAAGTATGCTCTCCCGGAAGCGCTGGAACAATATTGCGAAAGCAAGAATCTGTTTCTCCAAGACCATGAATGAATATGATTCACATAGAGGTGATGAATATGGTTGAAATGGAAAGTTACTCTCTATTGTCATGTTTCTGATCAATTGCACATTTGAAAATAAACTATCCAGAGATGAAGATTTGTCATTGATTGATAAGAACGATGACTAACAGCATACCCAAACAAATCTATACTTGCTGTCATCCTATCCTGAAAATCGATTAAGTCCAACCAAAAATCGAATACTACACGTCCTTATTAATCTGGTAAATGAGCTTTGAGGTATGAAGGAAAAGATAAAAACACAGATATCACTCTCTATAATTCTGGTTCTTTTAGTAACTGGTTGTATGGAACAGTACTCAGAGTACGGAGAGGTACAAAAAGGATCAACAGGCATAGAAGGTATATTGATACCTGATGGGTTTGATTTCAATATGTCTGAGAATCAGCAGGTAGATATTGCATTTCAGTTATCTAATGGTCGAATGGCTGAAGGTCAGGCGCTACAGTTTGCACTATTTGGCATTGACTTAGCTGGACAGATTCATGGACTCCAAATAGGTCATACAACGCTAGCGACAGGTATTTTCAGGAATATATCCAAACCAATGCATATTGAGCAATTATACTTAAATACTAAATATCTAGGTAATTCACGTTTTTTTGAATTGAACGCTGAACCTTTGGTCATAAGTGCTAGTGAGTTAATCATTGATGATGACGTATTTGAAAACAGTAATGGACGTACAAGTGGAACGCCGGATTGCACCTCTTTTTTAGGAAATGCCACAAAAATAAGTTGTAAAAATGACGCAGTAATTATTAAATCAAGTGCGACATTTCTATATGTTGATGTGGCTTTTACCGATGGCTCTACGCATCGCTTTCAACCAGGAGATACAGGTTCTTTAAATGCAAATCAAAATCAATGGGAGTTTACCAACTCAATTGGTTCTTATACCCTAGCAGAGACAGTACGCTTTACGGTTTTTGCTGATTGTAGAACAGCTCCCCATCAAGTAAATGAAGAAATGGCTACTTTTTTAAATCCTTGCTTCGACACTAATCAAGATCAAGACCAAGATGGTGTGCCCGATAATTCAGATATAAGTCCATCTGATGCTTCAGTGGCAGCAGTGAGTTATTTTCCTGCTCGAGACCGGTATGCCACTTTTGCCTTTGAAGACATGTGGCCTTATAAAGGTGATTATGACTTTAACGATTTGGTGGTGTCGCATCAGGCTACTGTCTATACCAATGCTTCAGATTTAGTGACCAAAGTGGATTACCTTTTTAGTGTGCGAGCTATTGGGGCAGCATTCGACAATGATCTTTGTATCAACTTTAGTGATGCACAACATCGACTAATATTAAATCAAATAACTCCTATGTCTCTACAACATGAGATCATCTCACTATCAGGTAAAACGGAGCTTCGCTTCCCACATATTCGTGACGTTTTCGGTAAAGTAGGGTTTATCAATACCGATACAACCAAAACATTTTATGAACCCATCACCATTTCTTTTACCATCCAGCTTGACGGGACAGTAAGGAGTGATCAATTTGAAATAGATGAGTATTTAAGAATCAATCAGCAAGAAGGAAGAGAAGTACATAAACCAGGAAGACCCTACACCTCTCTAGCAGATTTAAGCTTGTTGGGCACAGCCCATGATGATACTCAGGTAGATGCAGGAAAGTTTTATCAAAGCAAAGACAATCTACCATGGGTTTTAGAGATCCCAACAGAATGGGAATATCCAAAAGAACAAGTTGAAATCTTAGAAGGCTATCCTAAATTCAAAGATTTTGCTCAAGGAAGAAGTAATTCTCCTTGGTACACGGATGATACCGGAAACAAAATTCACAAACATTTATATAGGAAAAACAAATAGGTAAAGCCCAATCAAAGTGGTAAAAAAACTATCAATGAGGTCTTGGAATATTATTGACATAATACACTTCTTCTGTTTTAGCTAAGTGATAATCCAAAAATCGAAAGATCGCTTCCAAACATCTAAATAGGTCTCCCATCATATTTTTATGCCACTACTTTCGAACTAAGAATAGGATGATAAAAGGGAAAGACTTTTAGTATTCACTTATTAGAGATCAAAAAACTATAAATAATGAAAACAATAGTAATAGTAGATGATAACCAAATGATGCTCGAGTTTTTAAAGCAATTGCTTTCAAAGCATTACAACGTAAAAACATTTGGAAATGGAGTTCAAGCAATGTCACACATCGTTTCACAAGAACAGCCAGATGCCATTCTTCTGGATTATGAAATGGAAGGGATGAATGGTCACGAAATATTGCAAACCATCAAGTCTTCAGGCTTTCTTAAGGATATACCTGTGATTTTGTTATCTGGAAAACAGAAAAGCGAAACCCGGATTTCATGTTTAAAATCTGGAGCTAGAGATTTTATATCAAAGCCCTTTAATCCAGTGGAATTGGAATTAAGGATTCAAAACGCATTGAATTAAGTCATGAGAGAAAAAGAGATAGTCTTAATTGACCTAGCAAGTCGCACCGAAAGCTTAATTGGATATGGCTATCAGGTCAGCAACTTCGAAAAATTATCACAGATATTAAGCTCAATAGGATTCAGAATAGAAAATGAATTCCAACTCCCTGATTTTATCGTGATCAACAATAGATGGATAGATTCTAGTGAGTTTCAGAGTTTTAAATCTGCCTTACAGAAATTCAAAGTAGACATACCCTGTATAATCATAGATGAATCACCTTCTGATAGTGTGAGAGATGCTTTTCGTCAGTTGGGCGCAGGAGATTATTTAGACCATAATGTGTCAGACCTGAATATCGTCAGACAACTTAGGAGATTAGATATTTCTAACCATTCTGATAAAAATAGCCCAAAAAGGCGATCGTATTTAAGCTTTGAGAAACGCGCTTTTGACATATGTTGTAGCCTATTAATACTGATCCTGATTTCCCCAATACTGTTGTTGGTTATGTTGGCCATTCGATTAGAATCTAAAGGACCAATCTTCTACTGGCAACCTAGAGTAGGTACTGGATACAAAATATTCAATTTTTATAAGTTCAGATCCATGCGAGTTGATGCTGATCAAATGATTGATCAATTAGCAGACCTGAATCATTACGATGAAAAAGAGAATACCAATGAGGTTAACGGCAATACTACAACTCATCTTTCCACAGACATGTTAGTGTCTGATGATAAGCTAATAGAGGAAGAAAACTTCATCCAAGAGCAACTGCAATCAACTCAAAAGTCTTTCGTGAAATTCGAAAATGATCCAAGAATAACCAAAGTAGGTCATTGGATTAGAAAGACTAGTATAGATGAATTGCCGCAGTTAATCAATGTGCTGATTGGTGATATGTCATTGGTTGGAAATCGTCCTCTTCCACTTTATGAAGCCGAAACGCTTACCAGCGATGAATGGACGGAACGCTTCATGGCACCAGCTGGAATAACTGGATTGTGGCAGGTTACAGAGCGAGGAAAAAAAGCAACTTCTGCCGATTCAAGAAAACAACTTGATAATGAATATGCTAGAAGGAATAACCTTCTGATGGATTTGAAAATTTTAATAAAAACGCCATTGGCGGCAATACAACAAGAAAACGTATGAAAACTCAAATAATAATTGTGCTGCTCAATGTAATCATATTGAGCTCATGTGTTCAACAGTATGGTGATCTTGAGGATATATCTTTAATTTCAGAAGATAGCTTCATTGACTTTGGTCTTGAAACAGTTGCTTCAGAAAATATTTCTATTTTATTGAAAACATCAAATGATGATCCGATCTCAGGAATTGTCTTTAAAGTATGGACCAACTCACCTCTCGCAGGAGGTCAGGTTATATTAAAGGGCGTTACCGACCAAAATGGCTATTTCACCAAAGATTACAACTTACCATCAACAGTTAATCAATTGGTATTGGAGACTGACTACATCGGCTTAGCCAATTTTGTAGTCCTGACCAGAGAAGACTTAAAAGGTGACATTTTGATAAGTGGAATGAATCATAAGTATGGCACCATGGAAGATCACTTAATTCCAAATACAAGCTTAATCAATGGTGAAACCAGCACCATCTCAAATGGTCGAATTGCTTCAAGTTATCAAGCACTAGGAACTTACAATACGTCAGGCGTACCGAATTATTTGGAACCAGGTAGAGATGTACTAACAGCAGAGATGTTGTCTTTCATCAATGCTTCTTTGCCGGAGGGACGTCCTGTTCCTACTTATCACCCTAAATACATTGTGGAAAGTGCTCAGACAAATCTTGTAATCACGGAAACAGCAGACGTTTGGATGACCTTCGTTCATGAAGGTGCAGGGTATAAAAATACAATAGGCTTCTATACTTATGCTACTGGGAATCCACCTGCTGGTGTTGATGATATTGCAGTTGTAGATATTGTTTTTCCGAATGCATCTTTTGCAGGAAGTGGAGGTGGACTTTATGCTGGAGATAAAGTCAATATTGGACGTTTCAGCTCAGGTACTACCATTGGTTTTGCCTTGTTGGCAAATGGATGGAATGGATCAATAACTCAAGGCCTTCATCAAGTTTATAGCGATAATGTATTGAACCCAGAGTCTACACCAGAGAAAAGAAGGCACTCCGTGTTATTGTATGACCAAATCAATCAACTGTTTTTAGTTGGATTTGAAGATCTTAACAGGGATACAGGAAGTGATGATGATTTTAATGATGCCATATTCTATATCACAGCCAATCCTATTGAGTCTATTAGTCTTGAAAACGTAAATCCAATCGATGAGCCTGTGGATGTGGATGGAGATGGAGTCAATGACACTTACGACGAATATCCGAACGATTCTAGGTTTGCATACAGTTATAAATACCCAGGAGAAAACACCTATGGCTCTTTTGCTTTTGAAGATCAATGGCCAAAGACAGGAGATTATGATTTCAATGATTTGGTTGTCGATTATCAATATGATCAATATGCTGATGGCTCCAATAAAATGGTTCAGCTAAATGCTGAATTTATAATCAAGGCTGTAGGCGCTGGTTTTTCAAATGGTTTTGGTATTCAGCTGGACTTGAATAGTTCTGATGTAAATTCAGTTTCTGGGAATGCTATTCAAAGTGACTTTTATACATTTAATAGTAATGGCACAGAGGCCAATCAATCTCAGGCTGTCATCATAGTCTCGGATAATGTGCACCAAGGTTTTGATGGCAATGGGTTTATAAACACTTCCACTTCCCTTTCCTATCAAACGCCTGACACTATAAATGTAGAGATAGTGTTCAGTAATGCAATGACTTTATCGGAAGCTGGAAATGCCCCATTTAATCCCTTCCTTGTCATCAATAAGGATAGAGGACGTGAAGTTCATTTGCCATCATACTCTCCTACAGACTTGGTAGATGACACTTATTTTGGCACAGCAAATGATAATAGTATTGTTGGTGGGCTGTATTACAAATCAAAAACAGGACTACCGTGGGGAATGAACTTACCTGTGAGCTTTGACTATCCTTTAGAGAAAACAGATATACGAAACGGATACAATCATTTCACCACTTGGACTCAAAGTGGAGGGTTTACTTATATGGATTGGTATTCAGATAAAATGAATTATCGGACTCATTCACATTTATTCGCTCGTTGAGTTTACTCTTCCAAACAGAATTATAGATCCTTTAGAAGGTGGTTACCTTTTATTTCCAAGGGGCCGGAGCAATCCGGTCTTTTGGTGTTTATTGGTGTCATACGCCAATCAATATTAATCTTTCTAAAAGACTTGACAGAACACACATTTCGGTTTTCACCAAAAATCGAAGCAATCATTCCAAACGTCTAAATACTCATATTCCCAGTAGTTATTGACTCTATTTTTGATCTATAAATAATTATAAACCAACGAGTTAATAACAAATAGATCAAAAGCAAATGGAATTTTTATTCATCATCTCTTTAGCCATACTAGCATATACGTATGTCGGTTATGGCCTTGTAGTAAAGTTTCTAACCTTGTTTGCGAAGAAGGTTTCATTACCCAAATTGGAAGATGAAGATCTTCCTGAAATCACACATATCATAGCAGCCTATAATGAGGAAGAAATACTGGAGGAAAAAATTAACAATTGTATATCCTTAAACTACCCTTCGAGTAAGGTGAAGACCATTATCGTGACTGATGGGTCAACAGATAGATCAGCGGATATGGTAAAATCTGCTATGGGCGTAATCAATTATCATTCAGAAAAACGCGCTGGAAAATTGGCCGCAGTTAACAGGGTCATTAAAGATGTGACTTCAGGTATTATGGTCTTCTCTGATGCCAATGCCATGTTAAATGATGCAGCATTAAGAAATATTGCACATCATTTTCAAAACAACATGGTAGGCGCAGTAGCTGGCGAAAAGATGGTTAAATCTGATGATGCAGATGATGCCACTTCATCCGGCGAAGGATTGTATTGGAAATATGAATCCTGGTTAAAGAAGATGGACTATCAGCTAAACAGTGTGGTAGGTGCGGCAGGCGAGTTATTCGCAATTAGAACTCATCTCTATGAATGTCCAAATTCAGACATGCTTATAGAGGATTTCATCACCTCGATCACTGTTGCAAAAAAAGGCTATCGAGTTGCTTACGCACCAGAAGCAATAGCTTCTGAGTCGTCTTCTGTATCTATTAGTGAAGAGGTCAAAAGAAAAGTAAGAATCAGCGCTGGAGGACTACAAGCAGTAATGTTTTTCAGATCATTGTTGAATCCTTTTCGGTACGGTCTCCTATCTTTTCAATATGTATCGCATCGCGTACTGAGGTGGACACTCGCTCCTCTTTGTTTGATCACCGCACTGATTTCGAATATTTTTTTACTGAGCTCCTCGATGGTGGTTTATGAAGTATTATTCTTACTTCAAACTTTTTTTTACGTCCTATCAACAGCTGGATATTATTTTAAACAGCACAAAATCAAAATCAAAATTGCATTTGTGCCATTCTATTTTTCATTTATGAATCTCAGCGTGTTCATGGGACTATTTAGACTACTGTCAGGTAATTATGCTGTGACGTGGGAAAAGGCTATTAGAAAATAATTAGAGACATGGTAAGTATAATAACCGTAAACTATAATCAGTGGGATGTTACTATAGATCTTTTGAGCGCAATTGGTCCCTATGACTCTTCCGAGATAGAAATCATTGTGGTGGATAATGGATCAAAAATTGATAAATCATCCCAACTTCAATCGATGTTTCCTGATGTAATATTCTTAAGGAGCGACCTAAATCTTGGTTTTGCTGGAGGTAACAACTTGGGAATCAAAGCAGCGAATGGGGACTTTCTTTTTCATGTTAATAATGATACAATCGTTTCGCTTGATACAATTTCTAACTTAAGAGAAGTTTTAGAAGAAAATAAAGATGTTGCCATAGCATGTCCGCTGATATATTATTATGATCAACCAAGCGTCATTCAGTATGCTGGATTCACACCAATTAATCCTTTAACAGGTAGAAATAAGGCAGTGGGTTATCAAGACCAATTAGTCACTTCGGACAAATTGGTAGAGACCTCATACGCTCATGGAGCAGCTATGATGATTAAAAAGACTGTAGTGGAAGAATTAGGAATGATGCCTGAGAACTACTTTTTGTACTATGAGGAGTTGGATTGGGTACATCAAATCAAGCAAGGAGGCTATAAGGTAATAGTTGACCATAGAAGCCATATTCTTCACAAAGAATCAATCTCTACTGGAAAATCGTCACCCTTGAAAACATACTTTCAGACTAGGAATAGAATTCTATTTATGAGAAGAAATTTTGGTGGAATGAATCGAATGTTATTTTACCTGTTTTTTGCTCTAATATCAATACCTAAATATTTACTAAGTAGTGTATTTAGTCCTAAGAATATTCATCTCAAATCCTTTTTCGCTGGAATTATTTGGAATATTCTTAACAGTGTAAAAAGCGAAAAATTGGGTTATAAATACGAGGGCTTGAGGTATAATTGATATTCAAGGTCCACTATCAATGGCTTAGATGTTTAGTCTAAGTTTTATCATGCCTTCCATACCTCATTCCTTACTATCCGAAAATCGATAGATCACCTCCAAACATCTAATAGCCAGCCTCATCTATTTACCCTACTTCTATTTTTGAATCGGAAATAAAAGGTAAATACAATGAAGACATTATTAAGCTTGGTTCTCATAGTTCAATTGCAGCTAAGTCTATCGGCTCAAGAACTCGAAAATGAGTCCGACTATCAACAGGAGATCTGGAGAGTAACCCATATCATCAAAAATCCAATCATTCTTGATTCATTAGTTCACAGAGTTCATGAACAATCAGGGTTGTTGAAATCGTTCGATGAGGAAATACTCATGTATGACGAAGAGATACTTCAAAAGAAAAGAAACTGGGTATCCTCTTTCAGAGTAGGTTTGAATCTAATATCAGCTGATACTTATGCCGGTTACAACAATGAGTCTATCACAGATGTAGGTGTATTGCCAAATCTGGGTGTGACACTTTCTATTGATCCGGAAAAATTTGTCAATAGAAAAAGTTATGTGCGCCAGGCTACTAACAAGAGACAAAGAACCTATCATATTCAGCAGGATCATAAGCAAAGATTAAAGAAGGAAATCTTGGGTTTGTATTATGATTATTTAATGATGCTTGAAGGTATAGTATTGAAGGAACACACCTTGAATACTAGAAAGCAACACCTTAATGTACTTGAGGTTGAGTTTCGGGGAGGCATCGCTACCTATGACGAATTATTGGTTGTTCAGAATCAATATAACCTATGGGAAGCTGAATACTCAAAATCGAGAATTCAAGCGCTCAAGAAAAGAAGTGAAATCGAAGTAATGTTAGGCTTCTAAATCTAGAATCATGAGTTTATTAGAATTTGGAAGAATAATTTATCGAAACGCAAGCTATCTGCTTGTCATTCCCATCCTAATGGGAGCACTCATATTCGCCTTTACTAACAATCAGAAGAAACAATATGCATCTAGTGCATTGATTTATACGGGTATTGCATCTGGTTTTAATATCGAGTCAGGGGCTTCTGACAAAGTAGATTATCATGCGGTAAACAATGCTTTCGATAATCTGATAAGTATTATCGAGTCTAAGCAAACTGTAGAAGAAGTCTTGCTCAGGCTTTTGGCAAATCATATTTACATGGTTCAAAGCGACAAGTCAATACCATTTAATTATCAAAAATTTCTTTCTTCCAATTTATTGGAAACAAAGCAAAAAACATATTATGATTCTACAGGAATTGAAGCCACCTATGACAATTTGAATATTGCGCTGAATAAAAACGATGCTGCCCTGATAAAGATCATAAGAGGTGAAAATGGGTTATATAGTGGCAAGCTGTTGAACACTTTGGAAGTGAAAAGACATAAGTCTAGTGACATGCTGAAGCTCTACTATACAGCCGAGGATCCAATTATTTGTAAGCAAGTAGTGGAACTGGTGATTGAGGTCTTTAGCCATCGATATAAAGCTATTAAAGTGGCTGAAACGAGTGGTGTTGTTGCCTACTTTCAAGCTCAACTTGACCTTGCAAAATCTAAACTCATAAAGGCGGAAGATAAATTGACTGTCTTTAGAACCGGAACCAGAGTGATTAACTATGGAGAACAGACCAAAGCGATTGCTATTAAAAAGCAAAATGCATTAGAAGAGTATTCGAACAAAAAGATGAATCTACTCGCTACTAAAGTGGCTTTGACGGAGATTGAAAATAAGCTTCATATTCGAGAAGATCTTCTATCTAAAAACAGTGACTTATTGGAAAAAAGAAATCGCTTAACCGAACTCGTTCAACAATTAGCAAGATCACAGTCATCTGACAATGCTAATGGTTCGCAGAAAAAAGTATCAGTGGAAATAGAGGAATTGAAAAAGGGAATTCAGGAAGATTTAGAAATCGTATTTTCATACAGCAACAGCAAAGAGGGTTTGCCTAACAGACAGCTACTCAACCAATGGCTTGAAAACGTAATATCATTGAATAGAGAAACAGCCAATGTGAGTTACTACAAACAGAGATTAAATGAACTCGATGCTATGTATGACAATTTCGCACCATTGGGATCTACCTTGGCTCGCTTGGAAAGAGAAATAAGTGTCTCTGAAAAAGAATATTTGGAAATACTTAATGGTCTGAACATGAGTAAACTTCGTCAACAGAATATTCAAATGTCCAATCAATTGGAAACAGTGGATTGGCCACAATTACCCACACAAGCGCTTGCATCTAAGAGGAAACTTCTAATAGCCATCGGGTTTCTGTTTGGTCTTCTTTCTGTATTGACATTCTTGATTGCTAAGGCGCTTTTAGATAATACTATCAGTACCCCTTCTAAAGCAGAAAAGGCATCTAAACTCGAACTAATTGGTGCTTTTCCTTTAATCAATGGAACGTTAAAAACAGAATACCCAAACCTACTAAGCAGAATAAAAAGTCTAGTTATTACCAAATTGATTTCAGATAAAACACCTTCGAAACTCGTAGCTATATTCAGCACATATGAAGGGGAAGGGAAAAAGACTATTGCCAATCTTCTAGCAACAGAACTAAGAGATTCTGGCATTGAAGCTAACATTATTCAACCTGAAGGTGAAAATGTTCAAGATGAGGAGAACATTCAAACCTATGTTGCAAATTCGAAATTGAATCAAATAAGCAGTTTCAAAGATTTGAATATAAAACAACAAAATGGATTAACCATTCTCGTTTTGCCTCCCATGTCTAACGGAAAAATTCCTTACGAACTAGCTAAATCTGCCGATGAGTCCATTATGATAGCCAGAGCGGACAAATCATGGAGTGTGGCTCAAACGAAGGTGATTAAAGATTGGAAAAAGAAAGTAGGCAAAAAGCCATTCCTAATATTGAATGGAGTCAAAACATACAACCTGGAAGAGTTTATTGGAGAAATTGGCACCAAGCATAATTTCTTAGTGAAGTGGCTCAGAAAGGTTGCAAAATTTGAACTAGAAAACTCAGCCTTTGGCACGTTATGAAGAAGAAGCAAGATATAATTTGTGTCTCAATGACCACTTGGGAAGGAGATTACATGAAGGCGGTTGTTCATATGATGGGCAATTTGGCGACCAACAACCGTGTTCTTTTTATTGATTATGCGTTCACTTTCAAAGATTTCATCATGGGAATATTGGGGCAATCCAATATTCCTGTAAGAAGAATGCTGGGTCTATCACCAAGGCTTAGAAGAATTAATTATCATGGACAAGAATTACAACATTTGACTCTTCCTCCTATTCTACCCATCAATTGGATTAACAATGGATTCATATTTGATTTCATTATGAATATGCAGGTTGGTCTTATTTCTAAGTTTGTAATTAAGAGAGTGCTGAATCGGTTGAAATTTTCTAATCCAATTATGATCAATGCATTCAACCCTATAATGGGTACCTCTATCCAAAAATCGTTGAATATTGATAAAACCGTTTACTATTGTTACGATGAGATAAGTGCGGCAGGTTGGTGCAGCAAACATGGTGAAAGAGTAGAGAAACAGTATGCAGCACAGACTGATATGATTGTAGTTACATCTAGTGCTTTATTAGAGTCAAAGAGTCAAATCAATCCAAATACGGTATTAATAAAAAATGGAGTTGATTTTGATCTTTTCCATGAGGCCTATAAGCCAGAAAAAGAGATAAATAAGAAGAAAATTGGGTACATAGGATCTCTAGATTTTAGAGTTGATTATGATTTACTGGAACAAATCATCAATCAAAAACCTGAATATGAGTTGGTCTTTGTAGGAAGGATAATGGATCAGAAGCAATGTGACCGCTTAAAGTCGTTAGCTAATGTTCAGCTTTTAGGATCTAAACAACCGAATGAATTGCCTGAGCTACTTTCCCAAATAGATATAGCAATCATTCCATTTGTGAAAAATGAATTTACACGTAACATCTATCCTCTCAAAATCAACGAATATCTAGCGGCTGGACTACCAGTGATTTCTACTGACTTTGCAGACCTATCTGACTTTCAGGATTTAGTTTATCTAGCGACTGATGTCAACAGTTTTAATCAAGCCATAGAAAATGTGATATGTAATGACAGCTCTGCACAAATGAAACGAATACAAATGGCCAGATCTAATGATTGGTCTAATAGAACTGGACAATTAGAAAAGGCCATTGCTGAATTATAATTTTGATATGAGAAAGCTGATTACAATGGCTAAAAAAGACAACTCGAAAGTTCTAGCTGGAAACCTCTTAGCATCACTTTTCGGTTTGCTCAATTTCATGCTGATGATAAGACTCACCAGCAAGAGTGATTTTGGTCTAATAGTGATCTTTCTTTCAGCAGCAGGTTTGGCTGATCTCATTCGAACGGGCTTTGTAAGGCAAGGACTCGTGCGTCAATTGGTCATAAATGACGCTGACAATAAAAGTAGCTTGATCGGTTCTAGTTGGCTACTACATATTCTTACAGGTGGTTTTATAGCGCTATTATGCTACGCTTCATTGGTCGGATTTTCATTACTCTCCTTTGATATTGATCGATTCGTTGTACTTATTCAGTTTTACCCGCTTTTACTCTTAGCTTCAATACCACATCAAATGGAAAGTTGGTTGGCACAGGGCAAGAAGAATTACTTGACCATGAATATGTTTAGACTAGCCGTCAACATACTCTTTTTTCTCATTCTCATATTCCACTACGGAGGTCAGTTATCAGTTACTGAACTCGTCCAATATCTTATACTTTGTCATGCGGTCATAAGCCTGCTAGCCTTGATTTATTTCCAGTCAATTAAAGAGATTATGTATGCCAAATGGAATCAGATGATTTCGCTTTTCAACTTTGGTAAATACAGCCTATCAACACTGGCCGGAAGTAACCTTCTCAAGAGTACAGATACACTGTTGATTGGGTTAATGATAAATGCTGAATCTGCCGCAGTTTATGCCATTCCATTCAAGGTTATCGAGCTTCTAGAGATACCCTTAAGAGGCTTTGTGATGACTTCTTTTCATTCACTGACCCAGTCGTTCAAACAAAATAATCGAATGGAATACTCCAAACATTTTCAGGTAAGCGTACTTCGATTGACAGTAGCCTTTCTTCCTATCGTCCTTGTTTCCTTATTCATCCCACAGTTCGTTGTTGAGCTTTTGGGAGGATCAAATTATGGAGAAAGCGTCTTTGTATTACAAGTGCTTGCCTTTGCGATGATACTATTGCCCATGGATAAATTTGCCGGGATGGCACTAGACAGCAATAATCAACCAGACGTGAATGCAAAAAAGGTATGGATGATGGTAATCATTAATTTTATTGGAGACCTCATTGTAATTTACCTTAATGGCCCTTTATGGCTGATCGCCACTATAACCATCCTTAATATTCTGTTTGGGATGTTTTATGGATTATATATGAATGAATTCCTAAGATTTTCAAGCCGTATAAAGTGGACTGATTTGATACGATTTTAAGTTCTAATACCAAAAATCGACAGATCTTGTCGCCTTGCCGAATCTTATCAATAGAGCTGTGAATTGCTATCTAGATTCGAAGCATGGAAATAAAAGAACCAAATTTTTTAGTCATTGGAGCCGGCAAGTCCGGTACCACTTCATTGTACGAATACCTCAATGAACATCCAGAGGTATTTATGAGCCCGGTAAAAGAAACCAATTTCTTTGCGCTAGAAGGCGAACGACTTGAAGATCAAGAAACTGATCCTGAACAAATGCGCCACTATCCTTGGTCTATTACAGATCAAGCGTCGTACACAGATTTATTCAAGGATGCTACTAATCAAAAAGCCATAGGTGAAGTATCTCCGATGTATCTGTATTCAAAAAAGGCAGCGTTGACCATCAAGGAACGTATGCCGCAGGTGAAGTTAATTGCTATTTTAAGGCAACCTACAGATCGCTTGTACTCTCGTTATCTTCATCTTGCACGAGAAAGCCGAACACCAACTTCCAGCTTTGAGGATGTCCTAGATAAGCAATCTATCTGGTGGAAAAGAAATGATCTGATCCAGGAAGGTTTTTATCATTCGCATTTGAATAACTACTTCGAGCTATTTCCAGAGAATCAATTGCACGTAGTTCTTTATGATGATTTCAGAAAAAATCCACAGGCTGTCATCAAAGAAATCTATCAGTTTATTGGTGTGGATACTACTTATGCTCCAGCCATGGATACTGAATTCAACGTATCTGGTTTTGTGGCCAATGAAAAAATCGATAGCATCATTGGACAAAACAGTGTCGTGAAATCGCTTATTACCAGAATATCTCCAGCACTCACGAAATACCTATCAGGTAATAAGAAGATCAAATCCTGGGTGAACCAACTCCGGAACAAAAACCTTAAAAGGCCTCCATTATCTAGAGGTTTGAAGATGCAAATCAATGAAATCTACCGATCTGAAATTGTTAGACTTCAAGTATTGATAAACAAAGACCTCTCCCACTGGCTAACCAAATAATTCAATAAGAAAATGGAATATCTACTAGTAATACCTTTGATCTATTTGGCCCTGAATGTCATTTATAATTTCACATTCTCAATAGCCTCATTGTGGTCTATAAAAAAAAGCAAATTGAATACCCTAGGTGAAAAAAATAGGATGGCTGTACTAATCCCTGCATATAAAGAAGACACGGTCATCATTGATTCGGCTATTCAAGCGGCAGCACATAATTATCCCAAGTACCATTTTGAAGTATTCGTTATCGCTGATCAATTACAAGCAAATACGATTATGACGCTTGACAGAATTGATGTGAATGTCATTGAAGTGAATTTTGATAAAAGCAGTAAGGCTAAAGCTTTGAACGTTGCAATGAGTAAATTAGATGGTTACCAATTAGCAGTTGTATTGGACGCTGACAATGTCATGATGCCAAATTTCCTTTCTGAAATCAACGAAGCTTATAACAAAGGTTCGTTAGCTATTCAAGGACAAAGAATAGCTAAAAACGAGCAAAATAGCTTGGCCAATTTGGATGCCATAAGTGAAGGCATTAACAATAGCATATTTAGACAAGGTCATCAAAACCTGGGTTTGTCAAGCGCGCTTATTGGTTCGGGAATGGCTTTTGATTTCAGACTTTTTAGAGATCATATGCTTACAATAGATGCACTGGGTGGATTTGATAAAGAACTGGAATTGTCTCTTTTAAGAAACAACGTGAAAATCACGTATTTACCTGACGCTCAAGTCCTAGATGAAAAAGTGAGCGATAAAGAAGCTTTCTCCAATCAAAGAACAAGATGGATAGCCGCACAGATTCGGTTCGGGATCAAGTCCTTTAGGGATGGTATTCTTCAACTCTTGCAAAAAGGTAATGTCGATTATTTCGATAAGGTGGTACAGTTCGTTTTTCTACCAAGATTGATTCTACTTGGCACACTCTCAGCAATGACTTTCGGTTCATTATTCATCAATCAAACTGTATTTTGGTTCACCAGTATAAGTCTTATAATTAATGTCTTGTCACTGATAATTGCAACTCCCCGAAAGTACCAATCGATACAGATATTTCGATTGGCGGCTTCCTTGCCAGGTATATTTTTCAATATGATTACTGCCATTGGCGGATATAAAAAGGCAGCAAATAATTTTCTACACACCAGTCATTCAAATAAAATAGCATCATGAGAATAGGAATAGAAGCTCAGCGCATATTCAGACCACAGAAACATGGAATGGATATCTATGCTTTACAGTTAATTAAGCATTTGCAAGAAATAGATCAAGTGAATGAATATTTCATTTTCGTCAAACCCGACGAGGATATTTGTCTGAAGCCTACTCATAACTTCGAAATAGTTCAAATTAATTCCTTGACTTATGCCGATTGGGAGCAAATCCGATTACCTCAATACGTCAAAGATTATAACATAGATGTTCTACACTGTACAAGTAACACTGCACCGCTTTTTTGTTCTGTTCCTACAGTCGTTACTATACATGATATCATCTACTTAAACGGTGCTTTTTCGGGCGGTTCAAGATATCAAAAGTTAGGACATTACTATAGAAAATGGATTGTACCAAAAGTGTATCATCAGGCAATAAAGGTTATGACCGTGTCAAACTTTGAGGCGAAAACGATGGAAGGTCATTTTAAGAATGTTGACAAATTGAAAATAGCCTACAATGGCATCAATCCTAAGTTTAACCAAAAGTCAGAGGCTGACGTAATTGCAAATGTCCGCCAAGAAATTGGCTTGCCAGAAAAGTATATTTTATTCTTAGGCAATACTGCACCCAAGAAGAATATGCGTCGTGTGCTTGAGGCTTATGCCAAATACAGAATCGAGTCCTCAAGTCCATTGCCTCTAGTGGTTGTTGAAACGGACTGTGATGTAGTGTCCGATATGCTAGCTGACCTAGGTCACAATGAAGCGATGCTCGGCATACATTGTGTTGGCTATGTCTCGAATGACAAGTTGCCCGTGGTTTATCAAGAAGCAGCCCTATTCCTATATCCTTCGCTAAGAGAAAGTTTTGGTATACCAATAATTGAGGCAATGGCTTCAGGGACACCCGTCATAACCTCTTCTAGTTCATCAATGCCAGAAGTCGGCCAGGATGCTGCACATTATGTAGACCCTTATTCCACAGAGATGCTGACTGCCAAAATGAATGAACTATTGAGTGATCAAGATCTACTCATAGACATGGTTCAAAAAGGCTATGAAAGAGCCAAAGAATTCTCTTGGACCAAAACAGCCGAACAAGTTTACAATTGCTATAAGGATGTATATATGAGCAATGCTATCCATCAAAGGGCTTCTTGATACCAAATTTCGAATGCTTTTCACCGAATATCGAATAGCCGAATAAATGTTAAAGGGATTCCTTCATTTTAGCAATCTATTATGAAAGCAAAACGAACATACTTCCCTGGATTAAACGCTCTAAGATTTTTTGCTGCCACATTGGTGATATTCCATCATTTAGAGCAGTATAAATTCTGGGGGCATCAAAAGTCTTTATGGGGCGCCTCCTTTGTAGATGCGCTAGGCCATAAGCCAGTTAGTCTATTTTTTGTCTTGAGTGGCTTTTTGATTACCTATTTGCTACTAGAAGAAAAACGAGAGCATAATTCGATAGACATTCGTCAGTTTTATCTGAAGAGAGTTTTTCGCATTTGGCCTTTATACTTCACCATTGTAATCATAGCTCTGCTTGTAATTCCTACGTTTTCCAGTATTGCATTTAGTGACATGCCATTACCCAATAGTCCGGTGGTCCTCATCTCATTAATACTGATACTACCCAATGTGCTCAGGATATCATTTCCAACATTACTAGGTGCTAATCAATTATGGTCAGTAGGTATCGAAGAACAGTTCTATCTGATTTGGCCGCTTCTTATTAAGAGATTTAAAAATAATATCCTTTCTTTTCTCTTAGTATTTATCTTTTCGAAAATCGCGTTTCATGGAGTACTGTTATATGTGTTAACCTTCACCAATGTTCCTTGGTTGATGAAATTTGAAGTACTTTATCGGCTGTTTCCGGTAGAGCAGATGGCAGTTGGTACAGTTGGTGCTTCCGTGCTCTTTTATAAAAGGGAAAGAATGCTCAAGTATTTGGGTTCTCCCTTAATCGCCTTTTTGGCTTTCCTCCTAATTCTTGTTACCTCATTTATTCATGTAGATTCTTTTCTGCTTCCATTATTTGAGGCGGTACTTTTCATTGTGATTATCTACCAGATAACAATCAACAGAAACATTCATAAGTACTTGGAAAATAAGCCTTTACATTATCTTGGATCAATATCCTATGGCATATATATGTGGCATACTGTTGCCATTACTATTAGCATGACTCTGATGCAAGTATTGGATTGGAATAGTAACATTATCGTTTGCATTTTGAGTTTGGCTCTAACATTGCTGTTCTCTCATATCTCCTTTAAATATCTAGAAAAACCAGCACAAAATTTGAGACTTCAATTTGAGGGTTTTAGTACTATTGGTGCATTAACTAAAGCACCAAATGCTTAGTGCTCAGATCAATTTGAGACTAATTGGTATTGGGATTCTGATACTAATGGCGTCACTTTTTATTGCTATATCTGGCTTAATTAGCAGTCTTGTATTGCTTCTTATTCCTCCAATAGTATACTATTTAATAATCAGTTTTAGAAAACCCGAGCTTATACTCTATAGTGTGCTTATGGTTGCTTTTCTTGTTTCTATGCTGAGTAGATACATTCCGAATATACCGTTTGGACTGTCTGTAGATGCCCTGCTCCTTTTACTCGTTATTGTATTGATTTTTCATAAAAGATTCAAGTCAAAGAGCTATCAAAGAAATAATGTGCTTGTTTGGGCTTTGCTCATATGGTTATTCTTTTCAATAGCTATGTTGCTCAATCCACAAGCATTGAGCAAGACTGCTTGGATATATGCTAACAGGGGACTTTCGTTCTATCCTCTTTTGTTTGTTGTACTTATACTGCATACATTTTCAAAAGAGAAACATTTGACTTATTTCTTAATAATATGGGCGGCATTTTCAGTGTTTGGCACGCTATGGGGCGTTAAGCAGCTCTTGCTAGGAGTAAGTTTCACCGAGCAACAATGGCTTAATAATGGTGCTGCTAGCACACATATATTGTTCGGCAAACTGCGGATTTTTTCATACTTCAGTGACTCAGCACAATTCGGTGCTAATCAAGCTCATACGGCTTTGGTATTTGGTATAATAGGTCTCTATCAGAAAGGTAGGAAAATGCAGATTCTGGGTCTTCTGGTTGCTACTTTATCTTTATATGGTATGTTGATATCGGGAACAAGAGGTGTACTTGCGGTACTGGCTGTTGGAGGTTTTACTTACCTGATAATGACCAAAAATTTCAGAGTAATTATGTTAGGATTGATGGTCGCTGCTGGATGTTTTATTTTTTTGAAATATACTTCTATTGGGCAATCGAATTATCAAATTAGTAGAATGCGAACAGCGTTGGACTTTAATGATGCTTCGCTCCAAGTACGCCAAGATAGAATTTTAGCACTGAGTAGCTATTTGGCAGATAAGCCTATTGGTGGTGGGATTGGCAGTGCGGGATTTTGGGGCAAGAGATTTACACCCGGAACATTTCTAGCTGAAATAGGTACTGATGGGCATTATACCAGGATATGGATGGAAACAGGCATTATAGGCCTCTACCTATACCTTGGGACACTGCTTTCGATAACCTTCTATTTAGGGAGACTACTTTGGAAAATGAAAAATGGTAAAAGCCGTCAGATCCTTTTAGGTTTTTATTGTGGGTTTGTAGGACTTTGTGCCGCTAGCTATACCAACGGACTTATTACACAGTTTCCAACTGGAGCCTTGACCTTTACCAGTTTGGGATTTGTATACCTTGGAGTGAAGGGAAAGCTATCTAAAGGGTTTTGATCTTACTCAATAATATTGATCGGTGAGAGCGGCTCACTGGTATTACTTTGTCTTTTATCAGCAAATTTGCTTCTTCGATATCAACTACTTTCGAAAGGTTAACAACATAAGAACGATGAACCTTGAGGAAATTGTCATTAGTGATTTTTTGAGCTATGTTTTTTATAGTAGAATGTACGATGTATTTTTTCCCATTTTCTGAATAGAAGCGCACATAATCGCCCAAGGACTCTATGTACATAATGTCTCCTAGCTCTATCCGTACAAACTTGCCGTCTACCCTGACGAATAGCTGGCTCTGCTCCACCTGAGGGCGCACATTGTCATTCAATTCGTTAGCTCGATCTATACCTTTAATCAGTCGTCCAAGCTGTACAGGTTTTGGTAAGAAGTCTGTGACTTGATATTCGAATGCTTCCATAGCATATTTGGCATGACTTGTCGTAAATATGATTTGGGGCAAATCATCTACGCTTTTTACCAACTCCATTCCTGATAAGTCTGGCATTTCGATATCAAGTAATATCAAATCAACATCCTCCTTTTTGAGCCAATTTAGAGCTTCTATCCCATTATCAAAAGTTGCTATAACAGAGACATCCTCAATTTTATCACATAGCATTTCAAGAGATACTCGGGCCATTTCATCATCATCCACTATAATACACCTCATGCTTTTAGATATTGATTCATTTTTTCTATTTCCTTTTTAACAAGCAATTTCCCTTCAAGAAACTCTGTCTTCAATTTTGAAAAATTTTGCTTTATTTCCTCTCGAACTTCAAGATATTTTTTTGAAGATTCATATTTTTCCATTGCTTCGAAAAGACCTGTGAGGCCTACCATAGCAAAATTGGGTTTTATTTTATGAGCCACTCCTGAGACTCCTTTCCAATCATTATTATCCAAATAAGATTTAAGTTTAGCGAATTCGGCTTCAATGGTCCTATCAAAAATATCAAACATAATATTGGCTCGATCCATGTCATTCTGGTAACATTCAGCTAAATACTGAACATCCAAATCATCGGAAAAAACATATTCACTTTTATCCCTTCGTTCGACTTCCTTGGTAACTCCAAACATGGAAAGTGCTTTTCCAAGATCGTCTTCAGTATATGGTTTTGTTATATGATAATTCATGCCTGCTTGAAGCGCTTTTTCCCGCTCGTCTACCAAAGCTGAGGCTGTAAGCGCAATGACAGGTATAGTGCTATTTAAGTTGTGTTTCAAAGCGCGAAGCTTAATAGTAGTTTCGTACCCGTTCATTCCTGGCATTCTAATATCCATCAATATGAGTCTGTAACTATTCGCTTCCAGAGCATCCAAAGCTTGAAAGCCGTCTTTCGCGGTATCATGTTCAATCTTCCATTTATTTAGAATCCCGGACAGATAATACTGATTCATGTCATTGTCTTCAACAACTAGTATTTTCCCATTATCCTTTAGTTCGTATCTGGAAATATTAGATTCTACATACTTTTCAGCCCTTGGCTTAAGCTTCAGACTAAAATAAATGCTAGTACCTACACCTAATTGACTTTCAGCTTTTATTTCTCCACCATATCTATTTACCAGCTGTTTGACGATATTCAGACCTAGACCAGTACCTCCATATTTGAGCTTAGTTTCATTATCAGCTTGTTGAAATTTATTGAAAATTAACTCTAGCTTATCTTGTGGAATACCTATTCCTGAATCCTTTATACAAAATTCATAATTACTGTACTCCTCTGTCCGATTCAAGATCTTGCCATCTATCTCTATGCTTCCAAATTCTGTGAACTTGGTGGCATTGTTTATCAGGTTCAAAAAAATCTGATTCAATATGGTTGGATCTGCCATTACGGCGTATGCTCCATCGGAAGAAAGATTGTTTATGTAACTAATTTTTCCTTCGTGATCATTAAAACCCGCGATTTGGATAAGTCCATTGACCACCTCAGATATATCAACTTCCTTTTCATTAAGCTCTAATTTTCCGCTATCTATTTTAGAAATATCTAAAATGCCTGAAATCAAGCCTAATAATATATCTGATGAGTATTTGATTTTATGCAAATGTTCAAGCTGCTTTTGGCTTGGTTTAGTATCATATAGAAGGTTAGTAATCCCAATTATAGCATTGAGTGGATTCCTAATTTCATGACTCATATTGGCTAAAAATTGCTTTTCAGTTTCTATTGCCTTTTCAGTCTCAATTTTGGAAAATTTCAGATCTTCTTCCAATTTTTTCCTTTCGGTGATGTTATAGTGAATACCAATTGTCCCTCCTATTTCACCATCAGAATTATAAAAAGGAGCACCACTAATTAATACCCAAATCAGTTCTCCATTTTTTCTTTTCAGCTGAACCTCATATATACTTTGCTCACCTACCTCTCTCATGTCATCTTGTTGATCCATGATTTCTGAATAATCATCAGGGAGGAAGATTTCTCGAGCATTTTTTCCAATGAGCTCTTTTTGAGTATAGCCTGTCATTAAGCAAAATCGGTCATATGCTTTTAGTATGATGTGCTCTGTGTCCACTTCTAGCAAGCCCAGCTCCATGTTTTCTATAATGCCCCTATACTTTTCTTCCGATGCTTGAAGATTTTTACTAGCAATCCTAGATTCAGTTACATCTGTTACTTGCCATAATTGGCCAATAAATTCATTCTTGGAATAAATCGGTATAAAGTCGCAATCAAGGATCCTTCCATCGTTCATGAACAGTTCTTTGTTCGTAAGTTCAGAGTTATGCTCTCTGCAGAAATCAATGATTTCAATAAATTCCTCGGGTTCACGGAATAAATACTTGATCAAATTCGCTGATTTGCGCTGATCTTCACCCAAAATTTCTTCTATCGGAATATTGAAATTGAAGATCTTCTTAAACACTTCATTTATCAAGATTATTTTACCATTCTCATCATTTAGTAATAGCCCTGAATGAAGGTTGTGCACCAGGCTGTTTAGCGTTTCGGTTCTCTTTTCAATTTTGTGTTGAAGGTTAATATTCTTTTTCTCAGTGATTGAATTTTTAAATAAAACAGAAATCAGACTTGAAATAGTGCTGATAGTTTTCTTGTGGCTTTCACTGAAAAAGTTTTTTTGACTATGTTCTGAATCAATAATTCCGATGACAGATCCTTCAAACACTATCGGCACGGTCAATTCAGACAATCCAAGTAAACTCGAGGAGATATAGCGCTTGTCATCCGAAGTGTCATTTATTAATAAAGACTTGCCTGATTGAGCGACTAAACCAATTATACCAGTCCCTACCTTAATCTTGTTAGGGTTATTGAGCTCTATTTGAGTATTTATTTTAGCATCAAAGGCTGAGACCTGTTCACAATAATCGTCTGTGACCAAGTAGATCGCACAATGCTCTAGGTCATATCTTGAAATCAATTTTTTAGTAACAATTGATGCGATTTCGGATAGATTATTTATTCCAACAAGGGAACTCGAGAAATCATTAAAAGATTTTAAGAATTCTTCATTTTGTGCAATCTGTTTTGCCAGCTCTATATTTGCAAGTCCAAGGGATTTGTTAGAATTATAAAGTTCAAAAGATTTCGACTCGAGAATAGCTTCAGCTTGTTTTCTCGCCTTCCGTTCCCTTGTTACTCTCCTTTCAAGTTGCGCAATTTGCTCCTCAAGAATTTTTATTGATGATGAATCTAATGATTTCTCCATTTGCATCAAGTTTCTCAGTTTGAATTGATCCATTTTCTTCGAAATGATGCAGACATGCTTCAATTAGACCTTCTGCAAAATCACTCATTTTTCTCTTAGATCGATAGACCATTACGAGGGTGTCTTTATCTAAACTCTCTATATCAAATTTAGGTAATTCTGCATCAGGGTATAGCTTTAATACTTCCGGATGAATTGTATCATCTAGAGCAGACAACACATCGAATGAAGACTTGGCAGATGTGAAGAATTGGGGATATCCTTTTGTGAAATAGCTAAATAAATGCCAACCAAATTTTCGTAACAAATACTCTGGTTGTTTTTTAGACAACTCACAGGTCTTGATTAAAAGTTGAACAAGCTCTTGGAATTCATAAGAACCAACCGATGTGTAAACTCCTCCTGATTTCAGATCGCAAGTGTTCATTAATTCATCGATCATGTCATATCCGAAATTGTTCTCAACAAAATCTAGATACTCTGTAAATATTACTCCTTTCATATCAAGAAGAAAAGTAGTTCATCTGTAAATGTTATTAAGTATTTTTTCGATTTTCAGAAGGATTCTTTCGATTTTCAGTGATTTTTAATGCCCCCCTTTTCGTTTCTATCAATATCTGCCAAACAAAGGTTTTTTAGTTCTATTGCGCAGTTTGAATTCCAAATGAATCCTATGGGTTAGATAGAATTAAGATTCAATTTGATCATAGACCTAATATTACAAAAGCAATCTGACCAATATCCACCAACGATATAGACCTAAGAATCACTAAGTATTTACAGCTCAGCGCGGGAAATTAGGTGGTTTAGTCGCACCTTCTTTTCCTTCCTGCTGATTGGAATAGATACGAGTGGTAGGGTATGCAAAATCAATATCCGAATGTTCGGCAAATTCTTTAAGAATGGTTGTCCATATTTCATCTTCAGAGGCTCTTCTTTTTCGAGGATCCACTAGATAGCGCAAAGTCAGCTTAACACCACTATCCTTAACTGACACATACACATAGGGGGTTAAAGTACCGTAAAAGATCATGAATTTTTCTGATGCCTCGATCAACTGTTTTCGTGCTTTAGCTGAAAATTTTTCGGAATGATGGTTGACGATTTTAATCAAAAGCTCTTTGGCGTGTTCCCAATTACTCTCAAAGGTTACTAGTACCCCTATTTCATTCCATATGTGGCTAAAACCCTGATTGTAATTAGCTTGTGCAATTGTAAAGACTTGACCGTTTGGAATATGAATGATTCTTCCCGTGCTCTGATCCGCGTCCACCCAATTATTGATTTCGTTGATGGTAAACTGAAAAAAACGCACATCAATTACATCTCCTGCAAAATCTCCAATTTGAATACGGTCACCTACCGCTAATGGCTTACGAATGATAATAAATAGCCATCCGGCTAGATTGACCAATGGATCACGCAAAGCAATAGCGAGACCTGCCGTGAACAGTCCAAAGAAAGTTGCCAATGAACCTACTTGCTCTACCCAGATAGCAATAAGAACAAGCAATGAAAGTACGTAGTAGATGTTTTTGATGCTTTTCTTCCACAAATACCTTGACTTAGCATTTTCATCATCTAGCTGCCTGAATGCTAATTTTATTGAAAAAAAGCGAATAAGATACAATCCCAAAATGACCATTACGGACAAGAATACTTTCCAAATGATATCCGGATTGAGATTTAAGTTTTGTTCCAGCCAATTAAGGGTTTCCATAATTTAAAATATAGTTGATTCTACAGTGATGCGCTACATATTCCTTAGCCACATGTATAATAGTCTATGATTTCTATTTTAGTCAAGTACTTCAAATCCCAATAAGGTGAAGTCATCACTAAAACATTCTTTGCCACTGTAGTCAAGACCAAACGCCCTAACACTATTCAAAAGGTCGTTAATCGGACGATGGGAATTGTTAATTAGAAAAGAAGTGAATTCCTCTCTTTTTATCATTACGTCCATAGTATTGCGAACTTCAAGAATGGCATCCGTGTAAAGGATTAGTTTATCACCGATTCTTAGTTGAATTTTTGATTCGGTATAATTAACGAATTCATTACGAAACGCACCAACCAGCTGACCCTCAGAAGTTAAGCTAATTATTTCATTAGATTCTTGCCTTAGTACAAACCCTTCAGGATGACCAGCCTGCGTGTAGGTTAGGGTTTTGTGATGAGCGTCATAGATCGCATAAAACATGGTAATAAAAGATCCATTGGGCATCCTATTGTAAAGCTTTTCATTGGTAGCTGTAACCACTTTGGAGGTGGATAAAGTTTGAAGTACCAAGTTTTTGAAAGCGAATGATGTCATAAAGGTCAGCAATGCCGCCTGTATCCCATGTCCCGTTACATCGGCAATAAGCAGTCCATAGACTCCTTTGTCTACTTCCATAATATCATAGAAGTCACCTCCTATCTTGTCCATGGGTTCAAAGATTGCTGAAAACCTGACTTTTTCTGTTTCAGGTAGTACGGAAGGAAGAATAAAATCTTGAACATCTCTAGCCTGGTCCAACTCAAAATTTATTCTTTCTTGAAACGACGCTAGTTCCTTATTGGCAACCTCAAGACTCTTCTGAGTTTCTCTTAGTTCAGTAATATCTGATTGAACGCCCACATAATGAGTGGTTACTCCATTTTCGTCTTGGAGCGGTGTGATAGAGAGTCTGTTCCAGAAAGGTGTGCCATCTTTTTTATAATTCAGCAATTCTACGGTTGTCTCTTCCCCATTTCTGACAGTTCTCCGAAGTTCATCTACTGACTTCCGGTCAGTTTCATTTCCTTGTAAGAATCGACAGTTCTTTCCAACAACTTCTTCTCGCAAATATCCAGTGAGCGTTTCAAAACCATCATTTACAAAAATGAGTGGTCGATCAGGCTGATCCATTGCGCTGATGGTTATTCCTTCATTTGACTTATTCGTTGCTTTGATGAGCAAGTCTTTAAATGCTTTGAATTTGACCGATTTTTTGGGTTCCAATGCCATTGAGTTACAAAGGTAAACTGATTATCTATACTGATAGAATTACCTTTAATATAGACTAAGCAATATTATTATTTGACGCCTGTTTCGATTGAAGGAGTACTCACATTTATCAAATTTAGCGAAGTGAACTATATGGGTAATGTGCTTGAATCTATGATTCGGCATGTATTTGAGATATATCGAAAAGTGGGAAACCCCTGGTATTTACAGCATCAAGGCCAAAGCATTGACTTTTGAGGTATCGTAAAAACGCTGCTACTTCTACTGTTACGTCCTAAAGTATGGCTAAAAGTTAAAATTTGAAATGAAGCAATTTTATTGTAACCTTATTTAGCGGCTATATTTCCTTATAGTGACATATTTCAGGATCAGTTATGACCGAGCACATAAAATGAAATCTCGTTTCTTCTTACATTAGAAGTAACTAAACAACGACAGACATGAAACGGATCATTGTACCTACAGATTTTTCTGAATTATCAAATTACGGGATTGATTATGCGGTAAGTCTCGCTAAACAAATAAAGGCAAGCGTTTCCGTCGTGCATTGTGAAAATAGACCTCTTGGAGACCTTTCGCTTCATACTAGTGGACCGGCAGAGTCAGAAGGAGCCACAGATAGCGATCTATTTGAAGCACAACTCTTCAGATCTAACTATCTAAAACTAAATGAGCTTTCCGAAAAGTACTCTAAGGAGGGCGTAGATTTAACCTGCGGCCAGGTAGGTGGTGGATTTCTTCTCGGAATGAAGCATTATGTGGAGCGTTTTGGAGCTGACTTAATCGTAATCTCAACCACTGGAGAAGAAAGTGTCCAAGAGTTTTTCTCAGGTAATCATACTGAGCAGCTTATCGAGCACTTGAATGTCCCAGTTTTGTCTTTAGTCAATCCCGCTGAGGCTGAGATTCACAACGTCGTTTTAGGTTTGGACCTAACCGAAGAGTCATATTCTAAAAGGACATTGCAAGCAGTTCATAAGATTTTGGGTGATTTACCTGCAGTAGTTCATGTTGTAAGTGTAGTGTCTAATGGCATGCAAGAACACTCTATAACCAATCTTTATGCACATGCTAAAGCAATTGGGATTAAGAACTTCATGGTTGAGGTATTAATATCAAATAAGCCTAATGATGCCTTGCTTGACTATGCGGAAAGTATTCAGGCAGAACTTATTGTTACACTAAGTAGCGCAGATTCTGGATTTAAGCGCTTTATCCAACATTCTTTTGCAGCCAAGCTGACCAAGACATCTTCTATACCAGTTTTGACAATAAACAAACGATTAATTGAGGCGATTGAAGAACAGCATCAGACTGAAACTGTCACACAAAAGATTAAAAAAGATAGTGCTTTCTGAGTTAGAATATCTTATAAAAGTGAGATGTTAGGAATGATAACTTTTTTCATATTTATATTGGGTGGATGGCGGTTTTGAAAATATAAACGGCCAATGCCAATTAAATATGGATACTTCCAATCTTGTTTCTACTCATACCTCAACGACTCAATGGGCCTTGCAAAAGCCATTCTCACTACAGCCGTAATCACACTTAGTACGGCGATAACGAGCACGATAATCGCAGAAAGGATGTAAGGGGTCAAGCTCACAGGTGCTTGGTAGGAAAACTCCATCAACCAGTTTTGCATCAGTAAATAGCTGACAGGCAAACCGATGAGTGCTGCTATCAATACCAATTTGGCAAACTGTCCCAATACCAATGATGCGATTTGGAACGGACTGGCTCCCATGATTTTACGCATGCCTATTTCCTTCACTCGCTGATTGAGCATGGTGAATGCCATGCCCAATAAACCTAAACAGGCTAAAACCAAGGCTATGCCAGCGAAAATTGAAAAAACTGATAAAGTTTTCTGTTCACGACTATATAATTTAGAGAGCTCATCATCTAAGAATTGATAAGAGAACAAGTTGTTAGGATATACTTCCGTAAAGACCTGCTCAATTTCCGCTAGAGTGGATGCAAATGACGCCCCTTCCAATTTAACAAGATAGTACCCGGCATAATCCGCTTTCAATTGGATGAGCATTGGCTGTATGCCTTCGTGCAATGAGCGATAATGAAAGTCCTTGATCACGCCAATGACTCTGCCTTCCACTTCCCTTTCATTGTCCAGCCAAACAATTCTCTCATTGATCGGATTGTCAAAATTTAAGGCAGTAACGGCGGCTTGATTCAAAATAAAATTATTGCCGGATGAATCTGATGAATAGCTTTTATCAAAATCTCGTCCAGCAATCAGTTCATAGTTCAAGACCTCTTGAAGTCCGAAATCCTGCATCATCTCCGATGCATCTACACGATTATCAGGATTAGCCACAGCGTAGATCGGATGTTGATTATACGAACCGCCAGGGACATTAGATGAAGCAGAGACAGCAACGGTACCTGATAACTCCTTTAATCGTTTTTGGGTCAATGCGAGCTTATCCATATCTGTACCCCCCACCTCTACGCTAACCGGAATAGGCATATGAATCACCGCTTCCTTATCAAAACCTAATTCTTTGTCTTTTATATAGTTGACCTGTCGACCGATGATCAAACTGGCAGCAATCAAAATTGCAGAAATGGTAAATTGCAACGTAACCAATACTCCTCTTATCCTAATCCCTTTTGATGATGTGGTCAACTTCCCTTTCAATACTTCAGCAGGTTTGAAGGAAGACAATACCAAAGCAGGATAGGTGCCTGCAACCAATCCAATTAATAATATAATTAGCGTTGCCTTTCCAAGAAAGTCGAAATTGAATAAAGATTGAAGTTCAAATGATCTATCAACAAGTCCATTAAATAAACTCAAACCTGGGATAGCCAGTGCCAATGCTAATATGCTGGCTATCAAACAAAAGATGATAGATTCTACATAAAACTGTACCGACAGGCTTAACGAAATAGCTCCAAGTGTTTTACGAATCCCTATTTCCTTGGCTCGCTCTAAAGATTTTGCAGTTGTCAGGTTGACATAATTGATCGCCGCGATCAGCAATAGAAACACGAGTGTTCCGGTAAGGATGTATATGTATAACATGTTGCCGTTATTCTCAAGTTCCCATCTCAGGTTAGATTTCAAATGAATGTCGGTAATCGGCTGGAGATCAAAATGGACAGAACCACTGAGAATGATTTCTTTGTCATCTTCGCTGTACTCATGATAATTTACAATCCAATTGGGCAACTTTGATTCTAAGATTTTTGGATCTGCTCCCTCCTTTAGTTTTACATAATTGAAGTGACCAAAATCATCCCATGTCAACCAGTTGTCATCTGGATTAATAGTCTTTAAAGTCACGTAAGAAAGTAAGGCATCAAAGTGAAAATGGGTATTTTCGGGCATTGCCTTTACTACAGTAGATACGATCATAGGCATATCGCTAATTCTTAGCTCTTTACCCACAGCACTTTCCCCACCGAAGTATTTAATGGCCATCCTATCGGTAATGACTAAGGTGAATGGCTGAGCCAAAGCGGCTGCATCACCTTCCAGAACTTCTACACCAAATACTTCGAAGAATGTAGAATCTGCAAAGAAGAAATCCTTCTCGTCAAAGCGAACATTTTTCACTCGATTTTCTACGAGTACTTTCTCTCTATTTAGTCCAGCATCGAACCAGGGTGATATACTTACAGCTTGCTCAACCTCTGGCCAATCATTGATCATTGCCTGGGCCATAGGATGTGGCGTGCGCGTTTGTGGGTTATCACTCATCCAGGTTATGCGATATAGCCGATCATAGTCTGGAATGTGTTTGTCGTAAGAAGACTCACTAGAGATGAACAAATAGATAAAAAGGCTACTCAAGAAGGCCAAGGTCAACCCAAATAAATTAATAGCTGTGAAGAGCTTGTTGCGACGAATGTTTCGAATAAAGGATTTGAAAAAATTATGGATCATGTCAGTTTTCGATATCAGTGAAAAAGAATGATTCAAACTAAGCGTGTCTTTTGAAGAATAAGTGTCTTTCCTATGGGGCAGACGTTCTTCCCGATAAGTCAGTACATCTTTTTGATCCCGAAATTCTGAAGGCGTATGCCCCGTATACCTCTTAAAGGCAGTATTGAAAGCTGATTTGGAGTTATAGCCTACCATATCAGCTATATGCTCAATTTTAGTTTGCTGGTTTGCCGCGTCTTTCAATAATCGCTTTGCTTCTCGGATTCTATACTGGGACAACAAGTCTTGAAAACTAACTTGTTTGGATTCGTTGAGCACCTGAGATAAATGGTGCGTCGTTGCTCCAAGTTCCTTGGCCAAATTACTTAAGGATGCATCATCGCGAAGATGGAATTCATCTACTTCGAATAAGTGATCCAGTTTCTCCAAAATCGCTGACTTGATGGCTGGATTCAGTGTGGATTTTTGATACTTATTTCCAGAAGGAATAGGTGATAAAAATACGGATTCGTTAAAAATCTGATAAGCGATGTAAACCAAGAGTAGCAACGCTAGACTCAAAAATGACCAGAATGGTATCTTGGGAAAGACAAGACTTGATATTAAAAACAGCAGATTGATCAAAATAAAGTTCCGAAACCAAATCAATCTTGAACCCGGGTTTCCCCACCAATGAATCCCTCGTATTCTACCCTCCTGTCTGGTTAGGCGAATTGTGGCATATCCATAGACAAGACTAAAAGCAACATTCAAAATTCGTATGGCTATTTCAGGAATATTAGGGATGAATACAAAAGCAATCGAAAGTAATACTGGCAACATATGCCACAGTTGAACTCTTCTTTTTTGTTGAAAAAAGGCGCTAGCATAAAGGAATAAGGAAACTAAAAAAGGGAAGATCAGGGCGTAAAACCAGATAGTCGTATTGGTATAAGCCAGTACGCCCATCACTACGTAGCTAAAAGACATCACTCCTAGCCACTTGCTCGCGGGGTATTTATTGATAACCAGTAAAAGTCCAAGTAATACCCCTAAAAGGGAAGTGCTTCCCAACAATATCTCTCTCCATGGATAGAAATTCAGTTCCATGGTTTGAAGCTAGGAAATTATTAGGAAAGAGGGAAGTTAGGGTTGAAAGGAAGTCATTTTGATATTAGAATGACAACTATGGCTAAGAGACTTCAGAACTTAACAATGAAACAATTAATCTCAGCTTCTCTCAGTCCAATTACCAACTAATAGAACTACCTTCATCCCCGATTCAAAATCGGTTTTCACTATGTCAATAGAACAATATATTATCATCGGATCTTCGATCGTAGGACTTTGGCTTTTCTTCGCCATAGTTCCTGTTGGTATATGGATTACGGCGATATCCTCTGGTGTTCAGATTAGTTTGATAGACATGGTGTTTATGCGCTTCAGGAAGGTTCCTGCTACGCTCATTGCACGTACTTTAATACTTGGGGTAAAGGCCGGGATAAAAGGCCTCAATTCAGGGCTTCTAGAAACGCATTATCTGGCAAGCGGTAACCTTACGAAAGTGATGAAAGCATTGATTGTGGCAGATAAGGCAAATATTGAGATGTCTTTCCAACAAGCAACGGCTATTGACCTAGCAGGACGAGATGTGTTGGAGGCTGTTCAGATTTCAGTTACTCCGTTTTTGATCAATGTACCTTCTATTACGGGTGTATCAGGTGATGGAATTCAACTGATCGCAGAAGCTAAAGTAACTGTCAGAACCAATATTGCTCAGTTAGTGGGTGGTGCAGGTGAAGAGACCATCATGGCTCGTGTGGGTCAAGGGATTATATCTTGTATTGGTGAAGCTCCTAATTACAAAGTAATCCTAGAACAACCAGAGAAAATTTCTAAAGCAGTTCTAGCGAATGGATTGGATGCTGGTACAGCATTCGAGATCCTTTCGATAGACATTGCAGATATCAATATTGGCCGAAATATCGGGGCTATACTTCAAATGGATCAAGCATCAGCTGATCTAGAAGTAGCGAAAGCTAAAGCAGAGAAAAGACGTGCTATGGCAGTTGCGCTCGAGCAAGAAATGCTAGCCAAAATACAAGAAGCTAATGCGCTGGTCATTGAAGCGGAAACTGCTTTGCCTCCGGCGTTATCTAATGCCTTTAGAAAAGGACAATTCTACGGCGAACGATAAATACTTATCCTCTATTCTCCAACAAGGTATAGAAGCATAAGACAGTAAGCGTTTACGCTCACTGCTATGAGCCTACGTATGCATTCATTACAATCCAAGTAAACATTATCTCCGTTTTAAGTAATCAGCATAACTACCAGAAGGTCATTCTGAACTGTTTTTTATCAGGTACCAGTTATGACTTTTGATTGTAATTGCGGATGATTCATAAGCCAATTTTGTGGTCAAACAAGTCGCTTATACTCATTGTGATAGTTCATCTATTATTATTTGATTTCGGCTTGAGAATGTGTTGCATCTACAAATAGCTAATCAATGAATCAGAATAGAAAAGAAATTGTACAGTACCTAAATCTACAACTAGCGGCACTGGGTCAGCCAATGTATCATGACCAACCAGAGAGCGATACTCAATTTTGTAATCCAAAATTCGAGGCTTTAACGAATCAATTGATCAAAGGATTTAAAGAGTCTTCCAGGCTTTTATCTGATCATCTCTGTCCGGCCGATAAGCGAATTCAAGCTTTTATTGAAGACTATCTGAAAGATGTTGATTTCAAGACACCTACCCTACCAAATGATACGCTTGTGCTTACCCAAGCTAGCCATGCACGCGAACTAAGCTTACCACCTAATGGATCGCAGTTCAAGAGTGTTCACGTTACTTCCAACAGACTAAAACAAGGTATTCTTAATAATCCGATACATGATAAGCGTACCACTAAAGGCACGTTTCACATTGTAGAGGGGCCATTACCGGTTCCCTTGGATAAAAAGGAAGTTCCTAAGATCGCATTTGCGCACTTCCTTGAAGCGGCCTTCAGCCCCGATGGGGACTTGACGACTTTGCCATTTACTTCCAATCAAGAAGATCAAGCTAAGCTTATGGTATCTATGCTCTTACGCCCTGTTGTATGCCCTGAGGTTAAGGGCTTAATAACTGAGAAGAGCTTAGAAGTTCGCTTCTTTGCTCCGGGCAGCTTGGTGAGTAATCTCGATTTCGTGGAGACCATTTTCGGAAATGCAGGAGACCCCAACTTAGCCAAAAATGATGCTGCGCT
>CAYGPP010000002.1:0-69473 GCA_964351885.1 uncultured Marinoscillum sp. | reverse complement strand
AATAAATACCCATCTGCTGCCGGATTACGTAAGGGATACAATCAAGCCATGAGTGACTATTTCGTGGAAGACGGCTCATACTTTAGAATTCAAAATGTGAGATTATCTTATACTCTTGAAAGCAAGACATTGTTCGGCAAGCAAATGCCTGTCACGAGAGTCTATGTCACAGCAGAGCGACCTCTTACCGTATTTAATTATAATGGATTTACCCCAGAGGTTGGCAATGGGATTGACAGACAGACCTACCCAATAGCGGCTGTTTATATAGTCGGATTGAACTTAAAACTTTAATAATTGAAAATGACCAATATTATGAAATCAATTAGATTTTTCTTGATTGCGGCGATGTTGTCAGCAGTCATTTTCTTGGCTCCCGGTTGTGACTCAATACTCGATGATCCTTTGGAAACTCAAGTAGTTGAATCGGGTATTGACTATACCAATGTCAACCTAATGAAAGAGCTTTTAGACGGATCTTACTACACATTGTACAACATCCAATGGGAAACTTTTCCACTTATTGCTGTGAGAGGTGACGATGTTAATGCGCAAGGTGATCAAGCACCCCTTTTGGAAACTGATTCTTATCGTTACGATCGTTCATTTTGGATGTATAACTCCACTTGGTTGAATCTGTATTCTGATAATATCAACTGGCATGCGGCCATTGAAGAGATCATTAAGTTTAAAGAAGCAGGAGCAGATGCAACTTTGGCTGATCGTTATATAGCTGAGATCAAAGTAATGCAAGGGTATGAGCTGATTCAATTGGCGAGACTTTGGGGAGGAATTTTGATTCCTACAAGTTCACAGGCAAGTGAACTCTATGAAGCGGAGGTTGTTCCTTTTGATGAGGTGATGCAGCATATTTCAGACTTGATGGATGAAGCAATTCCTTTGCTATTAGAAGTAGCGCCAAACCAAAGAACAGATATCCCCGGAGGAGTTACTAAATACACTGCGTTAGCCATTAAAGCAATGGCTAATTTGGAGCTTAAAAATTGGCAGGGGGTGGCAGATGCTACAGGGGAGATTATTGGATCCGACTTATTTGAACTTTACCCAGATTTCTATGAGCTATTCAAAACACCCGGTAAGCTTGCTAGTGAAAATATTCTTGAATTCCAGTACTCTGACTTTGGAGAAGGAACAGGTGAAGGGGTTCGTTATCTACAAGCTTTTTTTGGTCCTAACAATTGGACACCAGTGGTAGAGGGTATAGGTGGTGGTTGGGGTTTTTGGGAGCCAACGCTTAAGTATATCAAATTTATGATTGATAGAGGAGAAACCGATCGCTTGGAAACCAGTGTTCTTTTTACCCAAGAGGGAATAGATAGCTTGACTGCTCAACCGGGTTATGCGACCATCCCAGATTTTATTAGCAATACTACTAGAGACGGTGACCTTTGGGGTACTTCTGATGGTAGTGCCAATCCTCGTTCGATCTACTCTAGTGGTAAGCATTATTTGCCATCAAATCAGATGATCCCCGGACGAACGGAATATGGTTCGAATAAAAATTTCATCTGTATCAGGTACGCTGAAATTCTGCTAATGCACGCAGAGGCTCTAGCCGGCGGGGCATCGAGCAGCGTAATGACAGCTGATCAGGCTTTAAATGAAGTACGGGCGAGAGCAGGTCTTGGTGGACTTACAGGCGTTACTATTGACAATGTCTTAGATGAAAAGTTTGCGGAATTCGGCATGGAGTGGGGAATTAGATTTTACGATCTTGTGCGTCATGACAAGACCAGCGAATTGAGTGGCTACAGCCCAGAGGACAGATTTTTACCGTATCCGCTTGGACAAATTGACTTATTACCACAATTGAATGTTGATTAAACTTTTGACTATTTACTAAACTAAAAAGCAACTAAATACAACTCTATGAAAATTATAAAGAACTTATCAATTTTTGCCTTAATGGCATTGTTGGTTACCTTCATATCCTGCAATAGTGACGAGGAGCCGACAACCCCTGAAGTGGAGGATAATGAAGCTCCTGTCGTTTCTATTACGGCTCCTGTTGATGGTGCTAAAGTCAGTACATTGGATGCGACCACTTCGATTACAATAAAGTATGAGGCTACGGATGATGTAGAATTGGCATCTATCGCGATTGAATTTGACGGCTCACAATTGGCTGAAGTAACATCTTTTACTGATTTCAGAAGTGTCAAAGGAGAGCAAGTAAAAGAAGATGTAGCTGATGGTGAGTATACCATTACCGTGACAGCCACTGATAAGTCAGGAAAAACAACTTCTGCTACTTCGACTTTCACCAAAGTAACTTCTATTCCATATACGGCACTTGCAAATGAAGTGCTATACATGGCCTTTGAGGGCAACTATCTAGAGTCAGTCAATGAAATTGATGCGACAGTAGTTGGTGCACCGGATTTCGCAGGGGTTGGTAAAGAAGGTGACAATGCTTATGCGGGAGCTACAGATGCTTATTTGACTTTACCAACAACCGATCTCCAGTCTACTGAATTGACCGCTTCATTTTATATGAAGATCAATAATGACCCTGATAGAGCGGGTATTTTGATTATGGGTCCCCCTGATGCTGTCAACACGGACTTCCAAAACAATAGAACAGCTGGTTTCAGATTCTTTCGTGAAGCAGCTGGGGCTAATCAAAGATTCAAATTGAATGTAGGAATAGGAGAGTCGGAAATTTGGCTAGATGGAGGTGAATTAGCTGATGTTGATCCTACCGTGGATGAGTGGCATCATTTCGCATTTGTTATCGGTGCTACTACAGCTGCTGTATATATTGATGGTGCGAGAGTAGCCCAAAATGTTGAGCATACAGGAATGGTATTAGCAGGATGTGATATACTGTCCATTATGTCCGGGCTACCAAGATTTACCGAGTGGGGTCACGGTTCGGATTTAAGCATGTTGGATGATTTGAAGATCTTCAACAAAGCGATGACTGAGGCCGAGCTTTCTACTCTTATTGGAATTGAATTTGGAGATCCTGTAATAGAGGAATGGGATCCAGACCCAAAATTGACACCAGTAGATGGCCCTGATGCTACTGAGGTATTGTATATGTCATTTGATACTGATTTTTCTGTGAGTGTTTCTTCGGCTACAGCTACAGTTGTAGGGACTCCAACTGTTGTGGATGGTGGGGTTTCAGGCAAAGCATACAAAGGAGCTCTTGATTCTTACTTAACACTTCCTACGGAAGGGCTATTAAATAATGAATTTTCAGCATCATTCTGGGTGAAAGTCAACAACGCTCCTGATAGAGCGGGTATCATTGTGATAGGGCCTGAAGACACAGGCAACGCGAGTTATCCAGATGTGCAGAACCTAAGAACAAGTGGATTTAGATTCTTCCGTGAAGCTGCAGCTGCAGATCAGCGATATAAAATTAATGTTGGAAACGGGACAGCAGACTCTTGGGTTGATGGAGGTGAGTATGCTGACATACCAGCAGATGCAACTGAATGGAGACATGTAGCATTTACAGTTTCAGCAACAACTGCACAAGTATATCTCAATGGTATATTGGTTACATCATCTGAAATGACAGGACTAGATTGGACAGGTTGTGATAAGCTTTCATTTGGATCAGGAGCACCAAGATTTACTGAATGGAACCACAAATCTGACGAAAGCATGTTTGATGAGCTACGTATATATAATGGAGTATTGAATCCTGCTCAAATAGCAGCTTTGAAGGCTGTAGGAAACTAAAGTTTCATTGTTTGATTTTTGCATTCTATCCCGAGGAACATCCTCGGGATAGTTTTTTTCAACTAAAGAGGTTACTTATGTTCAATAGATTGACCGCCACGAAGGTCAAGGGATTTTTTCTTTTTTTCGGCGTTCTTTTTTCAATGACCATGTCTGGATGTAAAGAAGAGAACGAAACCAGATTGTCCGTTCTATTAACCTCACTTCAATTAGGCAATGAAAGTCTTCTGGATGGTTCGATAGAGAATGTCTCTCTTAACCAATCCATCATTGCATCATTCAACTTGCCAATAGATACGACATCATTTTCTAATGCCATTAGCGTAGGTGCTGAAGGAGGCAACCCTATTCCCCTTCGGTACAATTTTTTCAATGAGAATAAGACTATATCCATTTATCCACTGGAGCCATACGAAACTTACAGGGAGTACACTATCAGAATTTCGGATGCTTTAACTGGGACAGATGGCGAGTCGTTTGAAGGCTCGGAAAATACATTCACAACCCTATTTGGAGAATTATCATTAACATCAATTACCTCGGGAGATGTGGATATGACCTCAACAAAAGACGTTAAAAATGTTTCATTGACCCTTCCTATAATTGCCACTTTTAGCGGAAGACTAAATATGGAAACTGTCAATTCTCAGAACGTTACATTAAGGTCGAAAGGAAGGCCTGTAGCTACTGATATATCAGTAGAAGGTAATCAACTAAGTATTCAGCCTACTGAAAAGCTTAATTATTGGACAACCTATGAATTGGATCTTGCCACAAATATCGCTGGCATTGGAGATATAGATTTTAAGGGATTTGAAACATCCTTTTTTACTGAACTTGACTCTACACTTAAATTCCCAGAAATTTCCGATGAAGAGCTGCTCACTAAGGTTCAAGAACAAACCTTCAAGTACTTCTGGGATTTTGGACACCCAACTAGTGGTCTTACTAGAGAGAGAAATACATCAGGAGAGACTGTCACAAGCGGAGGTTCTGGCTTTGGCATTATGTGCTTAATTGTAGGTATTGAACGGGGCTTTATTACCCGCGAAGAGGGAGTAGAAAGACTCCTCACGATTGTAAATTTCTTACAGACTAAAGCTGAAAGATTTCACGGCGTTTGGTCTCATTGGCTCAATGGAACGACTGGTATTGCACGACCTTTTAGTGCTAAAGATGATGGAGGTGATTTGGTGGAGACATCTTTTGTGATACAAGGATTAATTACAGTCAGACAGTACCTAAATAATCAAGACCCTACTGAAGCCGAGATCATTAGCAAAATCAATATTTTAGTGGATGAAGTAGAATGGGGCTGGTATAGACAAAATGAACAGAACACTTTGTATTGGCATTGGTCGGAAAATTTTGGATGGGACATGAATCATAGAATAAGCGGTTGGAACGAAGCGCTAATCGTCTACGTACTGGCAGCTAGCTCATCAACTCATACTATTGATAAACCTGTGTATGAGTCTGGATGGGCACGAAATGGAAGTATGCGTAATACTGCAAATAACACCTACTATGGTTATAAAATGCCATTAAGAACAGATAGAGGGGGGCCTTTATTCTTTGCTCATTATTCATTCTTAGGTCTCGATCCGCGGAACCTATCCGATCAATATGCGAATTATTGGGAGCAGAATGTCAACCATACGCTGATTAATAGAGCTTACTGCGTTGCTAATCCAAGACGTTATATTGGTTACTCTGCTCAAAGTTGGGGACTTACTGCTAGTGATAGTAACCCTGGCTATTCAGCCCATTCTCCAGATAATGACAGAGGTGTGATAACTCCCACGGCGGCTATTTCATCCATACCATACACACCAGATGAATCGATGGAGGCTATTAAGTTTTTCTACTACATTCTCGGGGATCGACTTTGGGGTGAGTATGGATTTTATGACGCTTTCAGTGCTACAGAGGAGTGGACTGCATCTTCCTATTTGGCGATAGACCAAGGGCCCATAATTCTCATGATTGAAAATCATAGAACCGGATTGCTTTGGAATCTTTTTATGTCAGCACCTGAGGTAAGTGAAGGTTTAACTAAACTAGGATTTGATTATGAATAGAGGACTTCAATACTGTATGGTCATCTTGACTTTTGCTGTCATGACTCTGAGCTGTAGCAGTGAGAATAAAAAACAATCCGAAAATATCATTAATACTTCCCTAGAAATAAGTGATGACTCTTTACTCACTCTCCTGCAATATCAGACCTTCCAATATTTCTGGGAAGGGGCAGAACCCAATTCTGGTTTGGCGCGTGAGCGAATCCACATGGATAATATCTATCCAAGTAATGATCGGAATGTGGTTACTTCTGGCGGTTCTGGTTTTGGACTAATGGCGATTTTAGTTGGGGTGGAACGAGGGTTCATTACTCGCGAACAAGCAACAGAGCGATATGATAAAATCCTCGATTTTCTAGAAACTGCCGATCGCTTTCATGGTGTTTACCCACACTGGTGGTATGGCGATACAGGCAAGACCAAGCCATTCAGTAAAAAGGATGATGGGGGAGACTTGGTAGAAACTTCATTTCTAGCGCAGGGTCTGATTGCCGCACGTCAGTATTTCAAAGACGGAAATGATCGAGAAAAATCTATTGCTACGCGAGCTGATAAAATTTGGAAAGACATTGAATTTGATTGGCATACAAAAGGAGGAGAAAAAGTGCTTTACTGGCATTGGTCACCAAATTTTGGATGGGAAATGAACTTTCCTGTGGGTGGATACAATGAGTGCCTCATTTTGTATGTGTTAGCCGCCTCGTCACCTACGCATGGTGTAGATCCTGAGGTTTATCACAAAGGATGGGCATTGGATGGTAAAATTGAGAGCGATCAAACTTATTATGGTCGTGATTTGGTATTGAATCATTACCAACATGATGAGAGTAAAGTAGGCCCTTTGTTTTGGGCGCATTATTCTTATTTGGGTCTTGATCCTAGAGGGTTGGTAGACAGTTATGGTGAGTATGAGCCACTTAATGTGAATCACGCTTTGGCTCACTATGATTACTGCGTTGAAAACCCCAATGATTTTGAAGGCTATGGTAGCGAATGTTGGGGACTAACATCTAGTTATTCGATGAGAGGCTATGCAGGTCATAGGCCGGATAGAGATTTAGGTGTAATTTCTCCTACTGCAGCACTCTCTTCATTTCCTTACACACCAAAGGAGTCTATGCAAATGCTTAAGTGGCTTTATTCGCCAGAAAGAGATTCACTCGTTGGAGAATATGGGCCTTATGATGCTTTTAGTATCGAAAATGACTGGTATCTCCAACGTTATTTGGCGATTGATCAAGGGCCAATTCCGGTAATGGTTGAGAATTATCGGAGTGGATTTATTTGGGATCTGTTCATGTCAGCACCAGAGATTCAAACAGGACTTGATAAACTCGGATTCCGATATGAAGACTAGATTTTTAGGTTTCATATTGGTTTCAATTGTTTCCCTTTCGGGAACCTGGGGTCAAGATTCTTACCAATCAGAGGTCTTTGTTCTGGGTTCCGATTCATTGAATTATAGGATTCTGTATCCAGAAGACTTTCAAGAGAATAAAAAATACCCTTTAGTACTTTTCCTACACGGTTCTGGGGAGCGTGGTAGCGACAACCAAAAGCAGTTAGTCCATGGAAGCAGTCTTTTCCTAAACGAATCTCGCAGACAACAATATCAGCCCATCGTAATTTTTCCTCAGTGTCCAAAAGGCGATTATTGGTCTAATGCCAAGTTAGGAATGGGGCCGGATGGTGAGCGATTGATCTATCAAAACGGAGGCACACCCAATATGGCTATGTCACTTTTGATTTCCATGATGGACTCAATATTAGCACTGTCTTATACAGCGAATAATCAGATATACGTTGGTGGCTTGTCAATGGGAGGAATGGGCGTTTTTGAGATCCTATCGAGGAGACCTGAGATGTTTGCCGCGGCATTCCCAATCTGTGGAGGTGGAAATACAGAAGCTGCCAAGAAGTATGCGAAGAATGTGAAATTGTGGATTTTCCATGGTGCGAAAGATGATGTAATACTTCCCTCACGCTCTACAGAAATGGTCATTGCGCTGCGAGACGCTGGTGGCGATGTGAAGTATACACTCTTTAAGGATGCGAATCATAATAGTTGGGACTCGGCATTCGGTGAGCCCGATCTTTTGCCTTGGCTCTTCTCAATCAAGAAAAAATAATCGACATGAAAAAAGCAGTATTAGCACTATTCATAGCCTTGGTGGCGATCTCATGTTCAAAAGAGCGTGGAAATAAATTAGAAAGTACTTCAAATCTCAATACACGGATCGACTCTCTTATGAGCTTGATGACTCTCGAAGAAAAAATTGGTCAATTGAACTTGCCTTCGGCAGGGGATATCAATACTGGATTGGCTAAGAGCACGGGTATTGTAACGAAGATCAAGGAAGGAAAAGTCGGCGGGCTGTTCAATATTCGGGGTGCAGAGAAAATCAGAGCAACTCAGAGGGTTGCAGTCGAAGAAAGCCGTCTGGGTATTCCTATTATTTTCGCAATGGATGTTATCCATGGTTATAAGACCCTATTTCCTATTCCACTTGGATTGTCTAGCACATGGGATCTTGACTTGATTGAGCGATCTGCTCGAATAGCTGCCAATGAAGCTACTGCTGATGGTATCGCGTGGACGTTTTCCCCAATGGTAGATATTTCACGCGATCCAAGATGGGGGCGGATGGCAGAGGGAGCAGGAGAAGATCCATATCTAGGCTCTGAGATTTCTAAAGCAATGGTTCGTGGATATCAAGGCAATGATCTCACTTTGAACAACACCATGATGGCATGTGTCAAGCATTACGCCTTATACGGTGCATCGGAAGCTGGAAGGGACTACAACACCGTAGATATGAGCCGACTGAGAATGTACAATGAGTACTTTCCGCCATACAAGGCGGCTATAGATGCAGGGGTGGGAAGCGTCATGGCGTCATTCAACGAGGTGGATGGTCTTCCAGCTTCTGGGAACAAATGGTTGATGACCGATGTGCTTCGTGATCAATGGAACTTTGATGGATTTGTTGTCACGGATTATACCGGTATTCCTGAGATGACTGAGCATGGAGTTGGGGACACCACTACAGTTACAGCGCTTGCGCTGAATGCAGGAATTGATATGGATATGGTGGGTAATGCTTTTAGTGAAAGGTTAGTTGGGCTTTTGAAAGAAGGAAAAGTTACTGAACAACAAATTGATCAAGCATGCCGCAGAATCCTAGATGCTAAATTCAAACTTGGGCTGTTTGAAGACCCTTATAAGTACTGCGATCCAACCAGAGCTAGCAAAGAAGTCTATACAGATAGCAATAGAAATGAGGCACGCAATACAGCCGCTCAGTCTTTTGTATTACTTAAGAACGAAGGAAATATACTTCCTCTCAAAAAGTCAGGAACTATAGCTCTAATTGGCCCTATGGCTGATAATGTTGAAAATATGGCTGGTACTTGGAGTGTGGCAGGAGATTTCAAAAAAGCCATTTCTATTAAAAATGGAATAGAAGAGGTCATTGGTGATGATTTGCAAGTGAAATATGCGAGAGGGTGTAACCTCGTTGTTGATGAAGGGCTAGAATCTCGAATTAGTATTTTTGGCAAACCGACTTATAGAGATAAGCGATCAGCTCAAGAAATGATAGACGAAGCTGTGAGAGTGGCAAACGCATCTGATGTTGTGGTAGCGGTACTGGGTGAAGGTGCAGAATCTAGTGGAGAATGCACCAGTGTGACCAACATCGAGATTGCAGAGAATCAAAGAGACTTAATGAAGGCATTGCTAAAAACAGGCAAGCCTGTGGTGATGGTATTGCTCACGGGTCGACCATTGGCCTTGAAATGGGAGTCTGAGAATATGCCTTCTATTCTGAATGTCTGGTTTGCCGGATCTGAGGCTGGCTATGCGGTAGCCGATGTGCTTTTTGGAGATGTCAATCCTTCAGGGAAACTCACTGCCACTTTTCCTCAAAACACAGGGCAAATCCCAATTTCATACAATTTTAAAAAGACAGGAAGACCACTTCCAGAAGGTGCTTGGTTCGAAAAGTTTAAGTCAAATTATCTGGATGTAACTAACGAACCGCTTTATCCTTTTGGGTATGGCTTGAGCTATACGGATTTCAAATATGAGAACTTAGGTGTAAGCTCTGATGAACTGAAAGGAGAGCAGAAACTGACAGTATCGGTGGACTTAACGAATACGGGAGATCGAGAAGGAAAAGAGGTAGTCCAGCTTTATATCAGAGATATAGTCGGATCTATTACCAGACCAGTTAAAGAACTCAAAGGCTTTCAAAAATTGCTTTTAGCAGCTGGGGAAACCAAACAAGTGACTTTTGAGATTACTCCAGAAGATCTAAAGTTTTACAACTATGATTTGGAATACGTCTGGGAGTCAGGTGAATTCGAGATTATGATTGGTACTAATTCCCAAGATGTAGTTTCCACTAAAGTGAACTGGGAAAAATAATCTCAGGGGAAACGGCTCATTTAATGAAGATAAACCCCTGTCTATGAAAAACCCCACATTCTTTCTCACCATAATCATCCTTGCTTTTGCTTGTTCAGAAGCAAATAAAGCATCCTACGGTAAGGAATCAAGCGGGCAAAAAAATGTCGTATTTATTCTGAGTGACGACCATAGATATGATTTCATGGGATTCACTGGTAAGGTGCCATTTCTAGAGACTCCTAACATGGATCGCATGGCGAGAGAAGGAGTTCATATCAAAAATGCTTTCGTAAGCACTTCACTATGTTCGCCAAGTAGAGCGAGTATTCTTTCGGGGCAGTATGCTCATAGGCACAAGGTGGTAGATAATCAATCCTTGATCCCAAAAGAGACCATATTCTTTCCTCGGTATTTACAGGAAGCTGGGTATCAGACTGGTTTCATTGGGAAGTGGCATATGGGAGAGCATCATTTTGGGGTTAGGCCGGGCTTTGATTTCTGGGCAAGTTTCAAAGGTCAAGGGCAGTACTTTAACCCTACGATGAACTATAACGGAGAAGAGAAGGCATATACTGACTCCACATATGTCACAGATCTTTTGACTGACTATGCCCTTGATTTTATTGGTAACCGTGATCAGGAGAAACCATTCTTTCTCTATCTATCTCACAAAGGCGTCCATTCCGATTTTAAACCAGCTCCAAGACATCTCGGGAAGTATGAAAATGAAGAAGTGGCTTATCCACCATCCATGTTTCCACCTGGCCATGAGCGTAGCACAGTTTCTGCTGAGGAATATAATTTCGATGATTTACCAAATTGGGTAAAGGAGCAAAGAGATAGCTGGCACGGTGTGGATTATATGTACCATGGTCAGATCAATTTTGAAGATTTCTATAAGAGATATTGTGAGACACTTCTTTCTGTAGACGAAAGCATAGGTACAGTTCTAGACTATTTGGAAAATGAAGGTCTGATGGAAAACACCATCGTGATCTACATGGGGGACAATGGCTTTTCTTTTGGTGAACATGGCCTGATTGACAAGCGACAAGCATATGAAGAATCTATGCGCGTTCCGCTTCTTGCAATGGGTGGAGGCATTCCTTCGGGTTCAGTCGTAGAAGAAGTGATTCAGAACATAGATATTGGCCCAACGGTAATGGATTTTGCTGGAATGGAAACCAAAGCAAATATGGACGGATCATCCTTTAGGCAGTTACTCTATCAAGAGTCAATTGCGTGGAGGGATACGGTTTTTTATGAGTATTTCTGGGAACGCCCGTTTCCACAGACACCAACTGTTCATGCTGTAAGAACATCTAAATATAAATTTATCCGCTATCATGGAGTTTGGGATATCAATGAATTGTATGACATAGAGAATGATCCATACGAAATGAATAACCTGATCAGAAACCCTGAATATAAAGAAATCGCTCAAGGGTTGAGAAATTCAATATTTGACTGGTTGAAAGACACTGAGGGCGAATCAATGCCATTGAAGCCAGATCAAGGGAGGAGATTTGACCATCGTTATAAAGGAACATTTTGAGATGAAATTAAAGACCATTTTCTTCATAGTGTTAGTTGTTGCCGTCCTGGGTTTATCAGCTCAGGACGGTTCTTTTATGCGCTCTACTGTTGTCTATGAGGATACGCTGGCTATGGACTTATTTGTCCCGGATGAGATAACCGATCAGCTCAGACCTGTATTGATTTATGTGCATGGTGGTGGGTTTTCGGGTGGTCAACGCGATCACGAAAACCACATCTGGTTTTGTGAGTATTTTGCCAAGAGGGGCTGGATTACTGTGACTATTTCATACCATCTGACAATGAAAGGAAAATCATTCAGTTGCGATCAGCCAGTTGCCAATAAGATCAACACACTACTAGTCTCCGCTCAGAACATCAATCAAGCAACGGCTTATTTGTTAACGCAAGGAGACCGTTTGCAAATGAATACTGATAAAATAGTCATCGCTGGCAGCAGTGCTGGCGCGGAGGCAGTGATTCATGCTGCATATTGGAATAAATCCCAAGAGGAAATTCTACCTAATGATTTCCAATATGGAGGAGCCATCAGTATGGCTGGAGCATTATTAGACGACAACTGGATTACGAAAGACTCTGCCATACCTACTGCTTTATTTCATGGCACCTGTGATAATCTTGTGCCTTATGGTACTGCGCCACATCATTATTGCGGTGCTGAACAGCCCGGATTTATGATGTTATTTGGCTCTGAGTCCATTGCCGATCGGTTGACATCCATTGGCAAAGGGTCTTATTTAGTCACGGATTGTGGTGGTGGGCATGAGTGGAATGTAAAGCCTATCTGGCCTGACTATATTTATATGATTGAAGACTTCCTAGAGAATGACGTATTAGCAAATCAGCAAAGAAGGATTCATCAAGTTTTCAAGGAAGGCAAGCACCAATGTGATAGAGGTAGTATGTGTGGTGAATAGTATTTCTTCTATGACTTGAGCGACCGATATTTTCGTTGGGTCACTCAGTGTATGGTATCTGACTTTTCTCCGAAATGCCATTTTCGTTAAACGCCTCAACTCGGTGGTAGTACGGCTGATTAGTATTTAGTGCTCTCAATTCGTAGTTAGGTTGATCATACATCAAGGCTGATAAGTTTAGCTTTTCAGGTGTGATTCCCCAGTATATCACGTAACCAGTCGCTGCATCGTATGTGTAGCCTTCCCAAGTCAAGTTTGTATTTCTACGATCTGATTGTCTTTCGACTTGAAAATTCTCAGGTGTAGTAGGTGGCGTTCCTTTTCCGAGCACATTAAATTCAGAAATAGACAAATCTTTATTCTTTTAACTTAGAGTCAGCTGAAAGGGACTCTGAATAGTTAATGAGCATTTTTTTGAAGTACTTGCTGGCTTTATCAACTCTACTTTATCACCCTTCGAAATTTCTTCACATTCTTGCTGTAATAGTCTGTCAGCAAGTCGTCTTCTACTACTCCTCTACTCGTAGATGCGTGGATAAATTTGATCTTGTCTTTTTCGGCATAGGTAATCATCCCTGTGTGGTACCACTTTTCTCCTTTTTGCTTGAATTTGAAATAGACAATATCACCAGGACGAATTGAATCCCACGATTTACTACTCCCTATTTTGGATTGAGCCTTCGCTGTTCTTGGAAGCTTCACCCCGATGGTTTTATAGCAATTATAGATTAATCCTGAGCAGTCGATTCCGCTTTTTGAGGATCCGCCATATACATAGGGTACGCCCATATATCCTTTGGCTTGGAGAATTACTTGATCTATTCTTTTTCTCTTCTTTCTATTTTGTGCATCCGCAAAAAAGGTCATAGTGAGGAGCAAAAACAAGGTTAAACAGGAGCGTAATAAAGTAGTGGGCATAACTTGATCTATTTCTTCTATTCCTCCATAAATTTAATGCCATATGTGCGGTATCACAGGGATTTTTGCATTTAACCCAATCGGGAGGATGAATTTAGTGCATCTCGAAGCTTCTACGAGGGCATTGGAGCGACGTGGACCCGACGCACATGACACTTGGTTTGATAATGTAATAGGGCTTGGCCATCGCAGGCTTTCGATTATTGATACCTCATCAGCTGCTAATCAGCCCATGGTTGACGCGAGCAATCGATATCGAATAGTTTTCAACGGAGAGATTTATAATTACAAGGAGCTCAGGAAAACACTTGAGTCTTTAGGAAGGACTTTTCGCACAGATTCTGATACAGAAGTTTTGTTGCAATCGTATATTCATTGGGGTGATCAAATGCTTACGCGCCTAAATGGTTTTTTTGCGCTGGCCATCTATGATACCAATGAAGAGTCTTTATTTATCGCAAGAGATCGATATGGCATAAAACCATTGCTCCTCTATCAAGATGACAATCATTTGTTATTTGCATCAGAGATGAAGTCGTTGCTGGCTTACGGTTTTGAACGAAAATTAGACCAGGAAGCACTACGACTTTATTTCCAATTGACATACGTCCCGGCTCCTTTGACTATGATCGAGGGGGTGCGAAAGATTCAACCAGGTCATTTCGTAAGGATTACAAAAGGTCAAGTCGTATCGAAGAAGTATTACGATTTTCCATTTAGAGAGAAAGCACTAATTCATGACCTAGAGCTTTCCAAAAAAGAACTCCAAAAGAGACTCAGAAAGTCAGTTCAAGATCGTTTGGTATCAGATGTCCCATTGGGTGCGTTTTTGAGCGGTGGTATTGATTCGTCAGTGATAGTTGCACTCGCAAGTGAGCAGGTCAAAGATTTGAACACTTTCAGTATTGGATTTAGAGACAATCAATATTTCGATGAGACGAAATATGCTGATTTGGTTGCCAAAAAATATAAAACTAACCACCACGTATTTTCTCTAACCAATGACGATCTAATCAATGCTGTGGATGAGGCAGTTGGCTACTTAGATGAGCCATTTGCAGATTCATCGGCGCTTCCCGTTCATATACTGAGTAGAGAAACTCGTAAGCACGTGACAGTAGCTTTGTCTGGTGATGGAGCAGATGAGCTTTTTTCTGGTTACAACAAGCACACAGCATGGCTATTGACTCAAAGCCGAAGCCTGAAATCTAAATTGATTGGTGGATTAGGTCCTCTTTGGAATCAACTACCAAAATCAAGAAATAGTCTAATCACAGATACATTTAGAAAACTCGATCGATTCGCTAAAGCAAAGAAGTTAACTCCACAAGAGCGATACTGGTTCTTAGCTTCCTTTACTTCTAAAAGCCAGGTTGAGAATCTTCTACTGGATAAGGAAAAGAAAGTCTCTGATGATTTCAAAAATCAACTAATTGACCTAATACAAACGGGAGATTTAAATGAAATGCTAGCGTTGGACTGTCAATTGGTATTGCCAGGGGATATGCTGGCCAAGGTCGATCATATGTCTATGGCGAATAGTCTGGAAGTTAGGGTGCCATTCCTTGATCACTCTGTCGTGGAATTTGCATTTCAATTAGATGCTTCTTTAAAAGCTAAAGGTGGCGAGAAGAAAATCGTTCTTAGGGAAGCTTTTAGAGATTTGCTTCCAGAGGAATTATACCACCGACCAAAGCATGGTTTTGAAGTGCCTTTATTAGATTGGTTTAGAAATGAATTGAGGGGTGAGCTCGACTTGGTCGTATTTAACCAGAAACGCGTGGAGGAGCAGAAACTATTTGATTGGAACGAAATCTCCCGGATCAAAAAAGCATTAAACTCTTCTGATCCGGGCGATAGCCATATTATTATTTGGTCGCTCTATGTGTTTCAAAAATGGTACGACCGATACTTCCTTAGTTAGCTTGCACTTCTTCACCCAACCATGACTTGAACATCCACATGGTCTTTTGCTGAGAATTGATCAATGCAATCATCATGTCTTCTGTTTCACTATCATCACAATCATTAGCCAATTTCTTGACCAGATTTTCCCGCTCAACTAGCTTTCCTAGTTGACTATGGATTGCCTTTACAGTGTCCACATCATTTGATACGTTTTTATAGACTGTAAATTCTGAATTCTCTAAATAGTCACTAAATGTATGCAAGGGACTTCCTCCTATTGTCAAGATTCGCTCTGCTATTTCATCTATAGAAGTCAGTGATTCAGAGTAGAGTTCTTCAAATTTTACATGCAACTCAAAAAACCGTTTACCTTTGATATTCCAATGGAATCCACGGGTGTTTTGATAATAGATATGAAAGTCGCTTAATAGTAGATTTAACTCTTTGATTAGTTTATCTGATGTCATAATGTATTCTCGTTTATTTAGTAAGAATACAAAAAAGGTCAAGGTTTTGTTCCGACTTTTCTGATAAAAAATAGTCTTCTTGAGATATTGAGAGCACTAATTCATCATCTTGTAACTGAAGTTTGTTTCTGTTTCTTCTGTTCAGGAAATCATATGGCAATCGCAACATCGCTGCTGGTAAACGATATTGTAGATTCAATACATCGTACTTCATGATCTTTTGAACCGACTCACGGTTTTGCTCATGATATGTCAATACTTTCTCACTACCAGCTATGCCTTTCATTTCCACTTTTGAGAAATATTTTGCGGCCAATGAAGCGAGTTGATCACCTGTATATTCCCTGATGTGCCAAGGATTCCTACTAAGTGTCATCTTGATATTAGGAGTAGATAACAAGGCTTTCCCCCCTGGCTTCAAAATTCTTTGAATTTCCGAAAGAAAGAGCTCATCCTTTTGAACATGCTCGATCACCTGAAAACTCACGATCGAGTCAAAGCTATTATCAGGGAGCTTTATAGGTGGAAATACGCCAGATTCGAATTGGGCTTGAGGGTATTTTGATTTGAGCGTTGTGATTATAGATTCGATTTTATCCAAACCCAAATAGCTTTTTGCTCGAGGTAGGAGTAAGTCTACTCCTCTTCCTTCTCCACAACCAAGCTCAAGTAAATCACCTGATACCATTGGCGCTGCGACATGATATGCCTTCAGTAGTCTTTGATGAATTGGATTATCAGAAGGGATTTGATCCGAAGCAATCTCGGTTGTATAAACGCTCATGATTCTTTTTTGGCAAAGAAACCAAATAATTACCTAAATTTTCATCCTATGCGGAAACGGGAAATCTCTATTCTGATTATTGTCTTTTTTAGTTCCTTCCAATCTTTTGGATTAGACCTCTCAAAATTTGACTGGAGCTATCAATATGATACCAAATCGGCCATTAGAATAGAGCATCGAGTAGTGTCTCTAAATGACCAAACTGTTGTTTTTTTCAGAGTCCAGGGAGATTCGATTATTAAAAGACAATGCACTTTTTTAGTTCAAGATAAGTATGCGTCGATTGAGCATGATACTTTGTCTAGTTCCGGATTAGACACTTTAGTGCTAAATGCACAACAGGGATATTTCAAATTGACCTTACCCAAAACTGACCTTGGGTTATTGATAATAAGTCTTAGCGATTTATCTAGGAGACAATTCTTTTTGGAAGATGTTAAGATTGTTTCCCTAATAGGATTTCCCAGTCTATATCCTGTTGACTCGAACGGTCTACCAGTTTTTACTGCATTTATCAATTCAGATGAGATATTGATTAAAGGCGGAGATAGAATCCATACATATGCCTATTTAGATAATTTTGGTTCCGCTGATCCACCTATGGGAATAATGAAGACTATTTCTCCTAGTTTAGAGATTGACAGTTCTTTTTATCTCAATGGAGAAACTACATCATTTGAGAATTACAAATTCTATCTACTCCAGAATGACACGTTAGATCAAAATGCCCTGACGTTATTGAAATGTCCGAAATACTATCCGAAGTATAAGACAATCATAGAGCTGGTAGACCCATTAATCTACATTACAACCGCTTCGGAGATTAAATCGCTAACAAATAATTACAGCAAAAAGAGTTTTGAAGTATTTTGGATCGACACCTATGGCACAAAATTTAGAGCCAAGAATGCTATCAAGGTGTTTTATGACAGAGTAGAAGAGGTGAACAGGTTATTTACAGACTATAAACAAGGTTGGAAAACGGATCGAGGTATGATCTACCTGATCTTTGGAGCTCCAGCAAAAGTGATTCGTCAAGAAAGAGTAGAGACTTGGACTTATAACAATGGGGTGGAATTTGAATTCATAAGGATTTCGACTCTCTTTGCGCCAACAATGTACTCACTCATGAGAAATCGGAAGTATGAGAAGTTGTGGTATAATCAAGTAGGTGAGATAAGAAAAGGATTGTAATGGAGAACACGAAAAACGAGAACATGATTTACGGCATCAGGGCTGTAATAGAGACTATCCAATCTGGCAAAGACCTAGAAAAGGTTTTTATCCAAAAGGGATTGAAAAGCGATCTTATCCGAGAATTACAATTACTTATCAATCAATATAAAGTTCCTTTATCAACTGTCCCAGTTGAAAAAATCAATCGATTTACCCGTAAGAATCATCAAGGTGTTGTTGCATTTTTATCACCAATCCAGTATCACACTATTGATCAACTACTGCCAAGCATTTTTGAGTCTAGAAAGACACCATTGATTCTGGTTTTAGATAGGATTACAGATGTAAGAAATTTTGGAGCGATAGCTCGGACTGCTGATTGTATGGGGGTTGACGCGATACTTATTCCGATAAAAAACAGCGTCCAAATCAATGCTGATGCAGTGAAAACTTCAGCAGGGGCTTTGAATTATATTCCGGTTTGTCGGGAAGCCAACTTTAAAGAAGCCATTCAATATTTGAAAGATTCAGGGCTACAAGTCGTTGCGAGTACTGAAAAGTCGGATACCTACTTTCAAGATATTGATCTAATGATTCCTACCGCTATCGTGATGGGGTCAGAGGACGAGGGTATTTCCTCAGCCATATTAGAAATGGCAGATAAGCAAGTAAAAATTCCTCTCTCTGGAAATATCGCTTCTTTGAATGTCTCAGTAGCCGCAGCTATAGCGCTTTATGAAGTAAACAGGCAACGACTTATATAAAGTCGCTACCTTTTTTATTTTTTACATCAGTGACGAACTGCCTGAAAACGTTCGAATCATCTTTCTTGCAGATTAGCAGAATATCATCAAAATCTGCGACCAAGTAACCCTTAAGATCCTGGGCGACAATCACTCTTTTGGTCTTACTCAATACGAAGTTATCATAGCAATTATAAGATGTAACATCACCTTCAAACACGTTACCAAAGTTATCTTTCTCTTTGATTTCGTGCAGCGCATTCCATGACCCAAGGTCTGACCATCCAAAATCTCCAAGAACTACATACACCTCCTCGGCTTTTTCCATGATCGCATAGTCTATGGAATCACTTTTCGAAACTGAGTAGGCTGATTTGATGAATTTTGACTCTTGATCAGTGAAATAATGCCCTGAACCTTCGGCGAAAGTCTCTGCCAATTCAGGCTGATGGGTTTCAAATGCCTTGATAATTGCAGAAGTTTTCCAAACAAAAATTCCTGCGTTCCAGACAAAATCTCCACTTTCAATAAATTTCTGAGCCAAGTCCAATTCTGGCTTCTCAGTAAATGTTTTGACCTCCTTTACAAAATCGTCGGACTCAATATATTGGATATATCCATATCCCGTCTCAGGGCGATGTGGCTGAATACCGATGGTAAACAAACGTGAATCATCGCACGCTTCTACTGCCTGATTGATTACATCTAAGAAGGCCTTCTCTTTAAAGATTACATGATCAGAAGGCAAAATAGCCATGATGGCATTAGGATCTTTTTCCTTGATTTTGTATGCCGCATAGGCGATACAAGGAGCCGTATTTCTTTTAGAAGGCTCCAGCAGTATATTGTCCTTTGGTAGCTCTGGAAGTTGCTCACTTAATAGATCGGCGTAAATCTCATTGGATACGATCCATATTTGATCGCTAGGAACTTCTGACGCAAATCGGTCATAAGTTGCTTGAAGCAACGACCTACCTGCGCCAAGTACATCTAGAAATTGTTTGGGTTTATTATTTCTGCTATAAGGCCAAAATCTTGTCCCTGTACCACCAGCCATTATGACTACATGCAAGTGTTTATTCATTTCTTGGTGTTTCTATTACGCTATTGGCGTGATTAAGTCGCACAAAGATATACGAACGCAGATAAGTCTCAGGTGGTCGGGTGCAGTTTAATAATTGTCAAAAAAATTGGAATAGATCGCTCGGAATTTAGTAAATTCTATTTCTACTAGTGAAGCGAATAAGATGGAGACAGGAACAGATTACCAACTAAAAGAAACACTCAAAAAAGTCTTTGGATTTAGCACATTCAGAGGGACTCAGGAGAAGATTATTGAGCATGTTATGGCAGGTAAAAACACCTTCGTTATCATGCCTACTGGTGCAGGGAAATCGCTATGCTATCAGCTACCAGCGATAGTAAAAGAAGGTACAGCAATTGTGATTTCACCTTTGATTGCGTTGATGAAAAATCAGGTAGATCAGATGAATGCAGTTGGAGTGAATGCCAAGTTCCTCAATAGCACTTTAACCAAGGGTGAGATTACCAAGGTTAAGAATGAGACACTTTCTGGAGAAGTTAAGCTTCTATACGTAGCACCTGAAAGTCTTACAAAAGAGTCAAATCTAAATTTTTTGAAAAAGGCGAATCTTTCCTTCGTTGCGGTGGATGAAGCACACTGTATTTCTGAATGGGGGCATGACTTTCGACCTGAATACAGGAAGATAAAATCTATCATCAAAGAGCTTGGGAGTATTCCGATTGTGGCGCTGACTGCAACAGCCACCCCAAAAGTTCAGATTGATATTCAGAAGAATTTGGAAATGGAAGACGCAAGCGTTTTTCAATCCTCCTTCAATCGTACGAATCTTTTTTATGAGGTAAAACCGAAGAAAGAAGCTAAAAAGCAACTGATTCGTGTGGTCAAGGAACACAAGGGTGAGTCAGGTATTATTTATTGTTTGAGTAGAAAAAAGGTTGAGGAGATTGCTGGATTCTTGAAAGTAAATGGTGTAAATGTCGCTCCATATCACGCAGGAATGGATGCAGCGGTGAGAATTAAAAATCAAGATGCGTTTCTTAATGAGGATGTGGATGTAATAGTCGCCACGATAGCCTTTGGAATGGGAATAGATAAACCAGATGTACGATTTGTGGTTCATTATGATGTGCCTAAGTCGATTGAAGGATACTATCAGGAGACTGGTAGGGCTGGTAGAGATGGTATAATGAGTAAAGTGGTGATGTTTTACAGCTATAATGACATCCTCAAGCTTGAAAAATTCAATAAGGATAAAGCAGTCGCAGAGAGAGAGAATGCTAGATACCTCCTGGATGAAATGGCTCTTTATGCCGAATCGGCAGTGTGTCGAAGAACACAATTAATGCACTACTTCGGTGAGGACTTCCCGATGGACAATTGTGAAGGTTGTGATAATTGTACCCACAAAAGGGAGCATTTTGATGGTTCGAAATACGTCATGCTAGCCATAAAAGTAGTGGGTCAGACTAATGAGAGATTTACATTGAATCATTTGTCTAAGGTGCTGCTAGGGATCAAGACTGAGCATGTAATGAGTTATGGCCATGATGGTCTTGAAGTTTTTGGTGCAGGGAAAGAGCAAGACGAGCATTTTTGGAAGTCCATTATTCGCCAGACTTTACTCAAAGATTTTATTGCTAAAGATATAGATCAACCTGGGATATTTCTACTAACTCAAAAAGGAAAAGATTTTTTGGCCGATCCATTTCACCTTGAACTATACAAGGATCATAAATATGAAGAAGAGGGTGAAGAAGAAGAGTCGGAAAAAGAAATAATTAATACCACTGCCTACGACAAGACACTCTTTGATATGATCAAGAGCTTGCGAAAGAAGGTAGCAAAACAGAAGGATTTGCCTCCATATGTGATCTTTCAGGATCCATCTATGGAAGAGATGTCTACTTTGTTTCCGACTACCATGGATGATTTGATCAAAATCATTGGTGTAGGAGAGAGCAAGGCCAAAAAATTTGGCAAGCCCTTTCTAGAGATGATAGAGAAGTATGTGGATGAGAATGATATACTCACCGCGTCAGATGTCTTGGTGAAAACTGCAGGAGTAAAATCTAAGAATAAGATATTGATTATACAGCAGATAGACCGTCAGATGGACTTGGAAGAGATTGCGGAGACAAGAGGAATGAAATATGAAAAGCTCGTAGAGGAGATCGAGAATATTTGCTACGGAGGTACAAAGTTGAATCTGGACTATTATATCGACCAGTTGCTTGATGATGACCGCCAAGATGACATTACTGATTATTTCATGACTGCTGAATCTGATAGTATCAAAGATGCGATGGAGGAATTGAAGGAGTTTTACTCAGAAGATGAAGTCCGCTTGATGCGAATCAAATTCATGTCCGAGCATGCGCATTAATTATTAAATGCGGATAATCTTAATTAGATACCGTCTATTTTTGGGCGGTTTTTTTATGTCCAATTGTCAAATAAATCAATGAACGTACTTATTATCGGATCAGGAGGTAGAGAGCATGCTTTCGTATGGAAATTAAAACAAAGCCCAAAATGCGGAAAGATTTTTATCGCTCCAGGAAATGGAGGCACCGAACCTTTAGCAATTAATCTAGCAATTGACATATCAAATATAGAGGAGCTGAAACATACCATTCTCGCCAATAAGATTGAGCTGGTAGTAGTGGGGCCAGAAGTGCCTTTGGTAGAAGGTCTGGTAGATGATCTGAAAGCTTTGTCAGAATTGAAAAATCTCTTGATCGTAGGGCCAGCCAAAAGTGGTGCGATCCTAGAAGGAAGTAAGGAGGTAGCTAAGGAATTCATGAATAAATATGGAATTCCGACTGCTGTCGCTAAAGTCTTTGATGCTTCAAATATCAAGGATGGTTACACCTTTCTTGAAAGCTTGAAGCCACCGTATGTACTCAAAGCGGATGGATTAGCAGCCGGTAAAGGAGTCTTAATCACTGAAGATATTGATGAAGCCAAGCAAAACCTGGATGAATTGATTTTAAATAAGCAGTTTGGAGAAGCGAGTGCCAAAGTGTTGATTGAAGAGTTTTTAACAGGTATTGAAGTATCTGTATTCGTATTAACAGATGGGAAGGATTATGTGATACTACCTGAAGCCAAAGACTATAAAAGAATAGGTGACGGTGATACTGGATTGAATACTGGCGGTATGGGAGCTATCTCTCCAGTGATCTTTGCAGACAGAGATTTCATGATGCGAGTGGAAGAGGAAGTCGTAAAACCGACAGTAGAAGGTATCCAAGCAGAAGGGATGGATTACTGTGGGTTTATCTTCATTGGTTTGATGAATAGTGGAGGGAAGCCAAAGGTCATTGAATATAATGTGCGTATGGGAGATCCTGAAACTGAGGTGGTTCTTCCACGGATTAAATCTGATATGCTTAAATTACTCGTGGCTGCCGCTGAAGGAAAGCTTGGAGATTTTGAACTGGAAATAGAGCCTTATACGGCTGCTACTTTGGTGCTAGTAGCCGGTGGTTATCCAGAAGCTTATGAAAAAGGGAAAGAGATTACTATAGAAGGGGAGATCAAGTCTGTTATTCCCTTTCACGCCGGGACTAGGAGTATCGACGGGAAGTTAGTTACCAATGGAGGCCGTGTGATGGCTTTAACAGGTTTGGGCAAGAATTTATCTGAAGCACTAAGTAATTGCTATAAGTCAGCAGAAAAAGTAAAATGGCAAGGAATCAACTACCGAAAAGATATAGGTAAGGACTTGCAGGAATTAGGACAGTAGGAGTCATGTCTGCTAGAGAGGTGGCGTCTCAAAATAGAGCGGACGGAAGTGAAGCGTCCATAGGAGCGGACAGCCGGACTGGAGTCGGCGATAAGGCTTCATTGCTTCTCTCCGAACAAAAATCATTTTAAAACGTGAGAGAACTAAACCATAAATTATGAACATGCAATCAAGACTCAGAATAATCCTTTCGGCCACACTTATCATGGTGTTAGCGCTGGCAGCCGAAGCACAGAAAGACAAAAAAAAGCGACCTAGTCCTCCAGCTCAGGTGACTGAAATCGTTAATGGTACGACTATCACCATTGATTATAGCCAGCCAGGAGTGAAAGGGCGTAAAGTATTGGATGGACTTATTCCTTATGGAAAAGTGTGGCGTACTGGAGCTAACGAAGCTACTTGGATTGAGGTGTCGAATGATGTGATGATAGAAGGGGAAGAATTAGCCAAGGGGAAGTATTCCGTATTTACGATCGCGGGAGATTCGGAATGGACGATTATTTTCAATAAGACTTGGGATCAGTGGGGACATTACAACTATGACGAAGGTATGGATGCGCTGCGAATCAAGGTAAGTCCCGAAATGACTGAAGAATCAGTTGAACTTTTCACTATCGATATTGACTCAGAAGGCATAGTGAGCTTCGCTTGGGATAAGGTGTTAGCAAGCTTTGATATCGACTGATTAAGATGGAATTTGAATGAAAAGAGCCATGAAGAATTATTCTTCATGGCTCTTTTAGTTTCATGCATTCGCAGAATAAATTGCCGATTTTGATTTCATTCTTACGGCTCAAATAATATTCATGCACTGTTCTTTGATCTTCTCAAGTTCATCCTTCATCTGGACTACTTCTCTTTGAATCAGCGCATCGTTGGCTTTAGCACCAATGGTGTTGATCTCACGTCCGATCTCTTGAGAGATAAAACCTAATTTCTTGCCTTGCATAGAGCCTGACTCCATGACTTCTCTGAAATATTTCAGATGTCCTCCAAGTCTTACTTTTTCCTCGGTGATATCTATTTTCTCTATGTAGTATATCAATTCCTGTTCGAATCGATTTTGGTCTACTTTAGTTTTTTCTGCGATCTCGTCAAGATTGGTAGAGATGCGGTCTTTGATTTGCGCTATTCTGTTGGCATCCTGACTAGTCACCACATCTAATCCTTTCGCAATCGTATCCAGGTAGGAAGAGAATTTTTCCTGTAAGCTTCTTCCTTCTTGAATTCTGAATTCATTGCATTTATCCAGAGCCTCTAGCAAGACAGATTTGATCAGGATCCAATCTAAATCTACTGGCATGGGTTCAGGTGCGATCACGTCTGGAGAGTGAAGAGCCAATCGGAACACGTCCTTAGTATCCGCTCCAACTTCTTTGGCTAGATCTATGAATTGCGTATAATATGATTTGAATAATTCCTTATTGACTAATGCACCTGAGTTCTCGGTGGTCGTTGGGATTATATCTATCGAGAGGTTGACTTTTCCTCTTTTCAAATGCTCAGTGGCCAGATTTTTAATATCCGCTTCCCTATCCGACAGCTCTCGCGGAAATCTTGCGACTAGATCTAGAAACTTACTGTTGAGGGTCTTGATCTCGACTTTTACGGTGTACTGATCGGAGGTCGCTTCAGATGAACCGAAGCCTGTCATTGAATTAAGCATCTGCGAATTTAGAAATCTAATCCGAGAGTAAGGTGAAATCTCGAATCTCGAATCTCAAAATCTTTGATTGGGTTCGCTATATCTATCTTCACATAATAACCCATAAGAACTGTTCGTAACCCAAAGCCATAGCTGGCCAGCCAGGGATTTTGGAAATCTGCTATTTCAGCATTAAAAGGTCTGCCTGGCACGAAGTATTTTTTTGTAAAAGTGCTGCCTTCTTCGCTGAAGGGTGATCTACCTGTCCATGCCGAACCAATATCATAGAACCCGATGATCTGGAAATTACGGAGGAAAGCAGAGTTGATAGGCGTATTGGACAAGTATCTAAATATTGGAAAGCGAAGCTCTGCATTAAATACTAACACGTTAGACCCATATATTTCGTTGTAATCAAACCCTCTGAGGTTCGTGACAAATTTGGTGAATAGTATGTCACTGTTGTCAACAGCATTCACCATGGCCAAAGGATCTTCCGAGCCTTGATTAGCATATTGCTGCAGAACCCAATTGTTCATTCCACCAAGCAAATAGTTCTGCTTATTAACGCCCATTGATTTGCCATAGTAGAGTCTTCCTGCTAAGGTGAGCTCTTTATGAATTTTTTGGTAATGGCGAAGATCCACATTGAGCCTCGAAAATGATTTATTTGAATTAGTGACGTCCAAATAGTTTTCAAATTCAATCAAACCACGAGTTCCTTGATAAATATTGAATCCCTTTTCTATTGTGTTATCAACTACCAAAGCGCCTCTTAGCCCGGCATAGTGGACGTTGTTGTTTGGGGCGAGTACGGTTGCAGTATTCCTTGCACTTATTGCTTCATTGTGCAAATTACTAAACTGGGTTCCGGCATAAAAGGGAGAGAATTCTACTCTGAAAGTATTCGTAATAGGGATAGCCATGCCCAATTCAACTTTATTCAATGTATACCGCTGATTGAGAAAATCTTCAGGATTTTTGTTTCTTACAATGCTTGTGGATGGATCTATATAGTAAGTATTTCGTTCGAATCTGAGTCGGAAATCCATCCAATATTTTAGATATTGATATTCACCATAGATTTTACCACTTCTAAAATCTGTGGTGGTATGCACGCCACCGTTAAGGCGATGATTTTCTAATAAGTCGGTGATTTCAGTTTCAAAGAGCATACTGAAACCTCGAATAGGATCAATGCCGAAGGAGGTGACCAAATTACTAAAGCTGAATTGAGGTGCATACGCCTGCGGGCCAATTATTGTGGACTCTCTTTCATATTTACGATAACTCGAAAAGAACGACTCAGGTCTAAATTCCGTTTTGACTTCTTCCTCGAAAACATAATTGTCTGTATCAATCAAGCCATCATCTTGGACTCTATTGATTGGTTCAGGTCGTGTTTCTTCAAAAGAAAACTGATCTGGTGAAATAACCGATTCAGTCTGTGATTCCTCACCAACTATTGGTTTCAGTACCGCAGGAGTAGGAGGCGCTTTGGTTCTCCTAGGAATTCTATTAGCGATAAAACGCGCCTGTTTTACACGTTGCCTTCCTGTTTGCGGAGTGAAAATGTTATTGTTAATATCAAATGGAGTTTCCAAAAAAAGCTTTTGTCTCCCTTTGTCTAAAGTGAGAAACGCTAGTTGGTTTTCTCCACCGAAGCTTAGGTCATAATCCGTAAGACTGTATTGAAAGTTGGTCACTTGCACGAAAGTAGAGTCCAACATGCTGTATTTGTATAAGTTGGAGATGCCTCGCTGGTCGCTTAGATAGAAAATTTCGTTCTGGTTTTTTGCCAAAGGCTTGCGGTCTATACTGTAAGTATTGGTGATTCGGAGAAATTCATTAGTCGTAGTATCCAAATCATAAACGAAGAGATTGTAATTATTCTCAATTTCCGAAAGCGAAACCTTTCCCACTGTCACAGAGTCTGTTTCTCTGTTTGAACTAAACACTATCGCTGCTGTTCCTGGGACGAATGTAGGATCCACATCATCATAAAGATCATTAGTGATTCGCTTGAGTGCATTTCTTCTCATACTCACCAAAAACAAATCATTTTGTCCATCTACGTCTCCGCTGATCACGGCCAATTTTCCATTTTCATTGAAGCAGAAACTTTCCACCTGTCGAAATCTCGTTAGGGCTTTTTGAAACCGAGCTTTTGTGTTGATATCATAAGTATTCAAGTACAGCTCACCACGCTTATATAGTACCACGCCGAGGGTATAATCATTTTGCCAATCCAGTATTGGCAGTTGTGTATCGATTTGCTGATCGTTAATGAGGTAACCTCCTTTGGCAACTACATCTTCTTTTCCCTGAGTTACGTCTACTACTCGCACTTCATATCTTCCATCTTTATGATAGGTATAGGCCACTTTTTTTCCAGAACTATTCATTTTCACATTAGAAATAGAAACTTCCTGATTCCTATATCCAGCAATTTCATTGCTTTCTTCTGCGGTACGATAATTCTGATTTACTTCTTCAGCTTGGCTTTGATAATAGTCCTGCCAGTCATTCAAAAAGTCTTCAAATGAAATACCTAAAGTGCTTGAGATACTATTTTCCTCATTCCTAATTATTCGAGTCAAATTGAGAATGTTGGAAATACTACTTTCACCGTATCGTAGCGATATGTAATTCCATATAGATTGGCCGATGATGCGTGCATCTTCCTGCTTAATTTTTATCAGCTTATTAACCTTTTTACGCGCGAGGTAATCACGGACATAGTCATCCATTTCCTGCGACCAACCGAAGGCCATATAGCGAGCCGCACCGCCAATAAACCATTGCGGAAGGGATAGTAAATAGGAATTTTGAAAAATCTCCGCTAGGCTACCACCAAACATCATATCATTGATAAGCATGAATCCAAGTTGATGAACCATTTCTTTTTGGAACTCATAAGAACTGCCGGGATAAGCTATCTCTACCTGAAGTTTTACAAAGTCAGTTTTCCCACCTATTGTGAATACATCCCCGCCAATGCCAATATTGCTTTGTTGTAAGTCTTGAACAGAATTGTAAATAAAGATTTTCGTTTTGGTATAAGGCGCGTAACCAAGTACATCTGTTAGTTCGACGAATTCATCTTCTAAAAAACTAATGGCCTGTTGGGCATATTCATGTCCACCGGGATAATAGTAGATGTCAAAGTTATTGGAGGAATAATAGTACCAATCGAATCGGTCGTACTGGATTCGGTTGTGCCCAAAAGGCGTATGATAGTATTGTGCAACAGCGCTAACCGATGCTGATAAGACCAAAATAAACGTGAGCAAAAACCCTCTCATTGATAAACTCTATTAATATCTACCTCTGGCATCAAGGCAGCTTTACCTAGTAAGTAATTTACAAAGTGATGCGCGAAATAAGGCACAAGAGAAACGCCTTTTGTCCCAAACCCATTAAAGACTGCAATACTTGACTGTTCCTTTTTTATTCCCAAAAAAGGTCTTCGATCATATGTCGCTGGTCTAACTCCTGCAGTTGTATTCACAATCGTGTATTCTCCTTTATAGACTTTGTGTAACCGCTCTTTGAGGTTTTTGATTCCCTTTTCTGATGGTTTATAATCAAGGGTCTGATGATCGTAAGTAGATCCAACATGAAATTTTCCATTTTTTGGTAGTACAAATACACTTCTATTCAAAATCATATCTTCAGATAAATTCGAATCGATTTCTAGAATTTCACCTTTGACTAGCTTGTAAGGCAAATCTTTCCAAAAGGGATTGTTTACGGCATCTGGCCCTTCACAAAACACGACTTTTTTAGCGGAAATTTCCTTGTAAGTACTTTGTGTTGCACCAATAAGCAAATCCTCATAACTAAACACCTCGCCTCTATAACTTCCCTTATTGATCAAGTATATTCTAATAGCGCTTAGCATAGTAGGCAAATTGACATAACCACACATACGAAGCATTAATCCACCTACCGGGTCATGAATCTCCGGATTGCCCAAGCTTTTGGAATTTACATCTTTGACATAACTCTTGTAGCCTGTTTCTGTTGCTTTTACAGACCAATCATTTTGTTCTTCGAAATCAAAGAACGGCCTGTAAATTGGCTTAGGATAGAGAAATTCACTAGAAAGTTCTTTTTCTAGATCTGAATAGTATTGCTCCAAACCAGAAAACAACTCATCAGCCAGCCATGTTTTGATCATTTTTCGACCCGTGATGGGATTATAGATTCCAGCAGCTCTATTAGAAGAAGTATTCTCTTTTTCCTCATTAAGAACCATTACCGACTGTCCAGCTTTCTCTAGTTCTAGAGCTAGGAGACTCCCAGCAATACCTTGCCCGACTATCAAATAATCTACATTCACAATTGGCTTGAGTTATTTTCCACAAATTTGCACCATATGCAATCATTGATACTTACAAATAATGGAAATTAAATCCTTCGTATTCAATCCGTTCTACGAAAACACTTACCTGATTTGGGACGACACCAAAGAGGCAGTCATCATCGATCCCGGCTGCTATGAGAAATATGAATTGGAAGAAATAAAGTCCTTTATTCGGCATGAGCGTTTGAAAGTGAAGTTGATCATCAACACGCATTGTCATATTGATCACGTGCTAGGTAATTATGCCTTGAAAGAGTTTTATAAGTGTCCGCTTTGGATACCCGAAGGTGAGCTTGATATATTTCGTGCGGTGGTAGCTTATGCTCCGCAGTGGGGGATTACTAATTACACTGAAGCAGCCTTCGATAAATTACTAAAAGAATCGGACTCAATTAAATTTGGGAATACGACTTTGAGTTCCGTTTTAGTGCCTGGGCATTCACCAGGTCACTTAATGTTTTTGCATGACGCTTCCAAAAGAATGATCGGTGGAGATGTGTTATTCCAAGGAAGCATCGGAAGGACAGATTTACCCGGAGGAGATCATCTGCAGTTGCTCAGTAGTATTAAACTCAAGGTGTATACATTGGATGAAGATATCGAGATATTCCCGGGTCATGGCCCAAGCACAACAATTGGTATAGAAAAACAGACTAATCCATTTGTGAAAGGATGAAAAGACATATTCCCAATGTAATCACATGTCTCAATCTCGCTACTGGTTCGATAGGATGTATTTATGTCATTCAGGGAGCTTATCATCAGGCTTTCTATTTCATATTGGTTTCAGCTTTTTTCGATTTCTTAGATGGACTTTTTGCGAGGCTATTGGGAGTTCAGTCACCTATAGGTAAGGAGTTAGATTCGCTGGCAGATATGGTTTCTTTTGGCTTATTACCTTCTCTTTATTTGGTAATGGCGTTGGAGTCTGCATCACCGTCTATCGAATATTTTAAATACTTTGGTGTTTTAGTGGCACTGTTCTCGGCTATTCGATTGGCTAAATTCAATCTAGATGTGCGTCAATCTGATCAGTTTATTGGTTTGCCTACGCCAGCTAACGCAATACTGATTAGTTCATTAAGTTTTTTGCCCGTTGATTGGTCACTGAACGTGTATTTGTTAATGGCCATTGCAGCAATTAGTTCGTTTTTGCTGGTAATGGAAGTACCACTTATCGCATTGAAATTCAAAGGATTGGCTTGGAAATCCAATCAATGGAGGTTTATTTTGATTGTGATCATTTTAGGCCTTTTGGCTTTATTTCAGCTAGAAGCAATCCCACTCGTCATTCCCTGTTACGTGATTCTATCAATTATTGGGAATTTTACCTCACAAAAGAACGTTTAAACTGTTTGAGTTATAATATTAAAGACGTTTCACCCGTTCAGATTATCTAATGAAGTTGTTTTTCACCACCCTTTCTATCATATGCGTTTTGGGCAGTCATGCGCAAAGTGTGTTGAGCACGGGCGTATGGCAAAAAATTGAAATTTCTGAGACGGGAGTTTATAAACTGGATCAGAAATTCCTCTTAAAAGACCTAGATATACCTGCCGATACGGATCCTGCAACGATTAAAGTGTTTGGAATTAGGGGGGGAATGCTTCCTCAAGCCAATTCTCTCCAGCGTTCTAGTGATCCGGAAGAGTTAGCAATTTGGATGTTTGGTGATGATGATGACCTTTTGGAGGAGGATGAATTCTTTTTATTTTATGCTGAAGGGCCAGATAATTTCTATTTCGATAGTTTGAGTAATCCTGTACATGAAAATAATCTCTACACAGATAAGACTTATTATTTTATAACCTATGGGTCAAATCAGGGTAAAAGAATTTCAACAGTGGAGGCTCAGCCGGCAACCGGCGAGATTATTACAACTTATACGGATTACATTGCGCATGAGGTAGACGAATTCAATGCTTTGAAGTCTGGTAGACGATGGATGGGCGAAGATTTCAGAAGAACTCGAGACAAACTACGAAGCTATAATTTTGAGTTATCTGGAAGTACAGGCTCTGTGACTGCTTATGTGAGCTTAGGAGCAAACTCCGAATTAGCTTGCTCCTTCGATATTTCTATTAATGACATTAATGTTGGTCAGGTAGCTCTTGAGCCAATTAGAAATGTGGTTTACGATGATAAACTCAAGTATGCTAGCAGTTCTTTCGATCACAACGTCACTGGTAATTCTTTAAAACTTAGCATTAGTTTCAATGCAGCCCAGAATGTTGATACGTCCATAGGGTACTTGGATTTTTTTATCCTTGCGATTGAAAAGGTGCTCAATCTATCTTTTGATGATGAGTTGCACATTCGAATACCAGAAGGTGAGTCTAGGAGTTTTAGAGTGTCTGGGTTTACCTCGTTGACTCAGGTTTGGAATGTAACTAATCCATTCTCTGTTCAAAATTTGAACATTGATCAAGTTGGATCACAGGGAGTATTTTCCAACACAAGCAGCCAATCTTCATTTGTTGTGCTAAATGGCGAAGATTTTCCCTTACCTGAATATGCTGGAACTCTTGACAATCAAGATATTAAGTCTTTGGCAGGAAGCGAGGGGATTATTATTAGTCATCCAGACTTTTTACCTCAAGCAAATCGCCTGGCTAATTTTCATAAAACCTTTTCAGGTATTGATGTAGGAGTAGTCACTCCTCAGCAAGTTTATAATGAGTTTTCAGGGGGTCGTCAGGATATCTCTGCACTTCGTGACTTCCTAAGGTACTGTTACCTTAATGGGGGAGAATTGAAATACGCCACACTATTTGGTGATGGATCTTACGATTATAAAGACCGTGCTTCGCCGAATTCGAATTACATCCCTGTGTATGAATCTGTAGAGTCCGCACACAATATTTACAGTCATTCTTCGGATGATTTTTTTGGGTTCTTTGAGGAAAATGAAGGAGAATGGTATGAAGGAGTCAGAAAGGAGAATTCGTCCGCCTACCTTATTCCATACGTGGATCACACAATGGAAATTGGTGTTGGAAGGCTGCCTGTCAAAACTTTAGATGAAGCAACTGATGTAGTAGACAAGATTATAAGGTATAAGACTGCTCCGCAAGCCTTTGGGAAATGGAGAAATCAGTTAGCCTATTTCTCAGATGACGGAGATAATGAAGTCCATATGGAGCATGCTGAAGCATTCTTCAAAATCATAGATACTACTGCCATTCAATACGGCGCTAAGAAACTCTACTTAGACAGCTACGATCAGAGTGATCCGATTTTCGCATTAGAGGCTATTCAGAATACTCTTAAGGATGGTGTTTTCATGTTCAACTACATGGGACATGGGAACGTAAGTCAGCTAACTAAAGAAAAGGTAATTACTCAAAGTGAGATTCGAACTTTCACCAACCGACACAAACTTCCACTTTTCATTACAGCCACGTGTGAATTCGGGAAGTATGATAACCCCGCTGTTGTTTCAGGTGCTGAGCGACTTCTACTAAGTGCTGATGGTGGTGCCATTGCCCTCCTTACTACAACTCGGCCAGTATATGCCCACACCAATTTTCCCCTTAATCAGGCACTCCATGAAAATCTTTTTATGAAAATCGACGGGAAACATCCAAGGCTTGGAGATGTAATGCGCTTGACAAAGAATAACAGCCTCAATGGACCCATCAATAGGAATTTCTCTTTGTTAGGTGATCCTATGTTAACATTAAATTATCCTGAGTATGATATCGAATTTGACCAGCTCGTGAGTAATCAAGACACTTTGAGTGCGTTAGAGACTTACGAACTTTCAGGGAGTGTTTTAGAAAATGGTAGCTTGGTGTCTAGCTTCGATGGAAAGGGAATTATCACTTTATGGGATATTCCACAGACGAAGGTGACTAAAGGTCAGGAGAATGACCCTTTTACGTACGAAGACCAGACCAATGCACTATTTAGGGGCGAAGTAACTGTTTCTGGAGGGATTTTCAATGGGACATTCATGCTCCCGAAAAACATCTCATACAAGTTTGATCCTGGTAAGCTAACCATGTACGCGTGGAATGAAAATGTAGCGATCGATGCCTCTGGTGCCTCGCGTAATTTTGTTTTGGGAGGGACGGCTCCTGTTGTTACTTTGGATGAAACACCTCCGTCTGTATCGTTGTATATCAACGATTTGGATTTCAAACAAGGCAGCACGGTTGGTACAACTAGTTTGTTGATTGCAAATCTGTCCGATGAGAGCGGAATAAATATTTCTAATAATGGCTTTCTACAAGGGATTACGCTGAAGCTCAACGGTGGTGAAAGTATTGATTTGAGTCAATTCTACACTGCGGAAAGAGATAATTTCAAAAAGGGAACCGTTTTGTTTCCACTTCAGAATTTAGAACCAGGGAGTTACACTGCATCGTTTAAAGTTTATGATGCGCACAATAATCCGGCAGAAACATCAGTTGAATTTAAGGTGTCTTCACAACCTGTTTTGAGACTTTACAACGTATCTAACTACCCAAACCCTGTGTCAGCTAATGGGTCAACCACCTTCAGGTTTGAGCATGATAGAGAAGATGAGAAGCTAGACGTGATTTTGTCATTGTACAGTATGGAAGGTCAAGTGATGAGACAAATTAATTATGAGGTAGATAGTAGTCCTAGATTAGTCGATTATCTTACCATATATGCTTCTAACGATAGTGGAATGCCTTTGAAGAAAGGAGTTTATCTGTATCGCCTACAAGTCACGAGCAGCTTGGATGGCGCCACAAATGAGGTTGTAAAGCGGCTCATTATCATTAATTAATTATCTTTGCCAACTTTAAAAATCTGAGAATGAGTCAACATTTTAAACTGGTACTTACAGTATTCATTGGTCTTCTGCCACTTTTTGTAGTTGCTCAGTCGGCTTATATTTCTGGTCAGGATAGTGCAAGGAATCCGATAACTGTTGCGGTACCGTTTTTGAGTTTTGCTCCTGATAGTCGTGGCGCTGCTTTGGGAGATGCTGGAGTTGCCTCCTCGGCCGATGAGTACAGTACCCAGTGGAACAATGGTAAGTTGGCGTTTATAGAAGATGATTTAGGATTTTCATTTTCTTATTCTCCTTGGTTGGGAAATATAGTGGATGATATGTCCCTGAATTTCTTGACATTCCACAAAAAACTAAATAGAATAGAAACTATTGGGATATCAATGCGGTACTTCGATCTTGGGGAGATTCAGTTGACCAATTCCAATGGTGATGCAATCGGGTTAGAAAATCCGAGAGAAGCATCTGTGGATGGTACATATTCCAGAAAATTATCAGAGAATATCGGCGTAGGGCTTACCGCTAGATATATATGGTCAAATTTATCGGGAAATATCACCGGGGCTCCTGATGCCAGAGCGGGTCAAAGTATCGCAATTGATCTTGGATTCTATTACACCAAAGACATCATTTTTAGCGGTAAAAATTCTAACATATCATTTGGAGCACATCTTTCCAATTTCGGAAGGAAGATTACTTATAGTAATGACTCTAACGAAGATTTCATTCCAACTAACTTAAGACTAGGAGGAGCATTTACGACTGATATAGACCCGTACAATAGCATTACATTTCTGCTAGACTTCAACAAACTGTTGGTCCCAACACCTCCTTTGTACTTGCTTGATAGTGACGGGGAATTTGAGACTGATGCCAATGGAGATCCGATCATTTCGGCGGGTAAGGATCCTAATCGCCCTTTGCTTAGCGGTACATTCGGATCTTTCACTGATGCTCCGAATGGTTTTAGAGAAGAGATGCAGGAGATCATGATCTCCACAGGCTTAGAGTATAAATATCGGAGTGCTTTTGCCGTGCGGGTTGGGTATTTTCATGAGCATGCGAACAAGGGTAATAGACAATACTTTACTGCCGGGCTTGGGTTTAAGTACCAAGTGTTCGGAATTGACTTTTCTTATCTTGTCCCTAGAGAAAATAATCACCCATTGGGAGATACTCTGAGACTTTCATTTACATTCGGGTTCGATACTGAAGGGGAAGAACCGACCCTTAATTAATGCTCGACCGAACTGTCGCACCAATAGCTAATGCTATTGAGCGCCCCAATCTTCCTTCCACAGAGAAATTAGAAATAGGTCAAATACCTGTTAGCATCTTAAGGGGCGTGGAGCAACCTGTTATCTTATTGGAGTTAGTATTCCCTCTTGGTAGATATGAAGAACCGAAACAAGGTCTCGTTTTCTTGCTTTTCAAAATGATGCAAGAGGGGACTAAAAAACATTCTGCAGAAGATATAGCCGAGATTCTAGATTTCCATGGGAGTTTTTTAGAAATCAGTCCAAGTCTTGATTCTGTTTCGATCAAATTATATACGCTCAATAGATTCTTTCCAAAGCTGATAGCTCTACTTTTTGAATTATTGACTGAGTCAGTGTTTCCAGAAAGAGAGTTTGACACTTTACGACAGATAAGACTAGAGCAAGTGAAACAACAGCATGCTCGCAATGATGCTTATGCTAATTTGAAGTTTAGGGGAATGCTCTTTGGGGAGTATCATCCTTACGGACGAATCACTACTGAAGAAATAGTATCTAGTGTATCAAGAGATGAGTTGGTGGCTTTCAGTCAGGATGCCTTGGTAGCACCTAGCATATTCTTAACCGGAAAGATTACTGATGAAGAACTAGGTCTTGTTCGGCGGTATTTTGGAGGCATGAATTTTCAGAAGCCTCCATCAATCTCTGAAATGGAAGTGAATAGCTCTCCAGACATTCATCTTCAACGCAGTGAAAGTACTCAAGCAAGCTTGCGATTTGGGAGTTATATGATTGATCGACATCATGCAGATATCCATCAAATGAAAATCGCAAACGAGCTTCTTGGCGGTTTCTTCGGATCTAGGTTGATGAAAAACATTCGAGAAGAGAAGGGATTAACCTACGGAATTCATTCTAACCTTGTCCATTTGAAGCACTACTCATATTGGGTAGTTAATTCTGAAGTGCTGAGCGATAAGTCTCAATTGGCATTTGACGAAATTCAGAAGGAAATCGTGAGATTGCAAAACGAATCTCCTAGTACGAAGGAATTTGAAATGGTGGTTAACTATATGAAAGGGAAGTTTTTATCTTCTTTTGGTTCACCTTTCAGTGCCCATGAGATGATCAAAGGGTTGGAACTTGCCGGTTTGAATAATACTTACTTTGATCACTTTTTGGTTTCATTGGATACCATGCAACCAGAAATGGTTTCATCAATCGTCAAAAGATACATTAATCTGGAATCGATGACCAAATTGCAAGTAGGCTAGTTATTGTTTTCTAAGGATTAAGTAGTCCCCATTTATTTTGATGTCTTTATACTCGAAGGGTATTTTGGTGAGGCCTGAATAGTCCAGAACTCCTTTTTTTCCAAATTGCTCTGATACAATCAGTCCTTTGCCCGAATCTTCCAAACTATCAAAATTGGCTCTTAGTATAAATCTGCCAGTTTGGTTTGCCAAAGCATATTTCTGAGTTTCATCACGCAACCTGTAATTACCCGTATTCAATCGCTCAATGAAACTCCAAGTAGGCTGTACTAACTCTTCACCACTAAGGTTGATGATGCCATATTGACCATCTGTCTGGATAATAGCCAATCCATTCGAAAATGTACTGGAATATGAATAATAAGGTTGAATAATCAGGTTTTCCTGATCATCTACAAACCCCCAGTTACCTCTAAGTTTAATCGCCGCATATCCCTCACTAAAATGGCGGGCTGAATCGTAGCGATTGGCAATTCTTAGTTTTCCATTCAAATCAATGAATCCATGCTGATCATCTTTAATGATATGAAAATAACCTTCGGAGAATGATAATATGCGCTGCACATTACCCTCCAATGGGAGAATAGTATTGCCTTGGTTATCAATGAGCATTACTGCTCCATTTGATTGCAAAACATAATACTCATCAATCGCATATATGCTATCATACTCGGGGTAAATGTATTTGCCTTTTTGGGTTACTAATCCCCACCGTTCTCCATCTGATAATTTTAAAAAATCTCCCATGTAAACTTGATATGGGATTTGATGAAGTAACACACCATCTGTATTGTAAACGTGGTAGGCCATTCCTTTTTTTCCAATGTATAATTCTTCTATCATTGACATGGCTTCATATTTTGGCATAATTAACCACTCATCAGCAAAGGTTCTCACTCCCCACTTTCCATAATTATTGGCTATGTAGTGGGCGGGATTTATTCCCGGTAGCAGCGAATCATATTTAAGGGATGTTAATCGTTCTCCCTGAAAGTCAATCCAACCCCAAAAGTCATGTTTCCCTACTGGTACATTTTTACCATGTGAGTAATCAATTTTTTCAAACGAGCGGTCGTTTATTTTTCTGCCAAAGAAATTATATATGTTCCAGCCCTCATTATTATGTCCATAGAAGTAGGACGAGTCAATAGCCACTGTGTCAAATTGGTTGGCAACTAATCGGCCATCGGTTTTATAAATTCCCCAGTCGTTGCTGATATTATGCTGTGTTACAATAAATCCTTTCCCAAGATATTTAAGTTGAATCTGTCTGTCTGAGAAGACTTTTTCGCTCACTGCTAATATGTGCTCAGCATTGTTAACATGCGCAATCAAAAGGTCAGTGCTATGATTATAAACTACCGAATCACACTTGACTACTATTCCTGCATCTTCACCGATGTTTCTTATTTCCCATTCTGGAAAAGAGACCATTCCCCCTTCATTTAGTTCTTTGTATTCTATGGGATAGACTATCGTGCCATCAGGATTGGCTTGACCAATATATCCTTCATTCATCAACAGGAACCCATCAGATTCTGGGGAGATCTGATCCAGCCAATAGGAGCTTAGTGCGACTCCTTCCCGGCTGTATAATTTATATTTATTCTTTTGGTTTTTGACGATTAATAGGTTCCTTGCTTTTTCAATATGGCTGAATTTGGCGGGAAGAATCAGTCTATTCTTGACAGAAAAAAGACCGTAATTTAATTTACGCGAATCATACTCTGATACTAGCCAGAGTTCTTTATCCAGCTCATCAATCGTGTAGTAGTGAAAATCGAGATGAACTTTGGACTGAGAATCAATCAATCCTTTAAAAATGATATTAGTGAACCTGCCTGTTACTCCCGCTTCATACAAGTTGTCACTGAAGGGCTCAAGTGTTGCATATCTTGCGCTTGATAGTTTCCCTGACTTGATGTTAATTATTCCCCACTTGCCATTTTCGAGATAGCCGATGGATTCTCCGACAATATCAGTCACGTGATTTGACCACCCTAATCTCTCATAAATAACAGGAACAAGTACTTCACCACTCTCATTAACGACACCTTGTCGTCCTTTGTCTGTTACTATTTTTAATTCTCCTGCTAGTGAGCACAAAGAAAAAAGTATGTATGCCAGCAAGAGGTGAAATCTTCGCATCACTCAAAGATAAGAAAGGGAGTTAGAGAAGGTTACTTAGAAGATTTAGTTTCTTTTACCTCCAAGTTGAATAAGTCTTGAAGAATACTTGCCATTTCTTCTGCTTCTCCACGTTTGCAAGCAGCTTTTAGTTGTAAAACCGGGAGTTTGATCAATTTCTGCATCATACTCTTGGTTACATCTTCAAGTATTTTGGCGTGTTTTTCATCAACCTTCACCAAATATCTTACAAGTTCTTCTTGTCGAATATCCTCTAAGGCTTGCTTGAATTTTTTAATGGTTGGGCTGATTTCCATTTCCTGAGACCAGTTATTGAATTCTGCGATGCTCTCAGCTAGAATTGACTTTACATCTTGAATAGCTTCCTTGCGTTTGGCTAGTGCTGCGGCAGTTTTCTGCTCTAGTTGATCAACATTATAAAGTAGGACGCCTTGTACTTCATCTAAATCATTCTCGATACTGCGAGGTACAGATAAGTCAATGAATAGTCTAGGATGCTCAAGTTCACCAATAAGATCTTTGTTTATGAAAGGAGATGGAGTTTGAATAGCACTAATGACAACATGCGCATCCAAAATAACTTCAGATAAATCGCTAATTTCTACTACTTCAAATCCAAGCTCGTCAGCTTTAGTTTTTGCTTTGTCAAAGGTTCTATTCACAAGAGTTACTCGGGCTTGTGTTCCTTTTAAATTTTCAGCAACATTTATCCCTATTTCTCCAAGACCTAAAACAACGACTTTAGGCTCGGCATAATTAGACATGAATTTGTTAGCAACATCCACTGCAGCAGAGGCGACAGATGCTGTGCCATCATGAATGGTCGTTTCCTGCACAGACCGCTTATTAGTGAAGAAAATAGTGTGCATTAATCGATGCAAGAAAGGGCCAGCCATTCCTTCATCCGCGCACCATTGGTAAGATTTTTTGATCTGGTTGCTTATCTGAATATCTCCCAGAATCATAGAGTCTAAACCTAAGCATACCTCAAACAAATGATTCAATGCAGAATCATGGTCAAAATGATTAAAGTAATCAGCAGTTGCCCGACTATCAAAATTGCCGTGAAAGACATCAATCAGCTTAGCCAATTCTGAGGAACGATCAATCTCAGAAAAATAATATAGCTCGGTACGATTACATGTAGAGACTAATAACGCTTCTTCAATTGCGAAGAGATCTCTTAACTGTACAAGGAAAGTCTTGGTTTGATTTTCATCAAAAGCCACAGATTCCCTGATCTCCAAAGGAGTGTTTTTGTAAGATATCCCTAACGCTTTAAAATGCTTGTCCATGAATAATAATCGCTCTTATTGTTTAAGAGTCTGCAAAAATAACTCACATAGTGCTAGTTACCACATGACATTTATCATAAAAATAAATTATCTTGTTTGTAAACAGCGGTATATGATGCGCTTTCTAAAACGTTGGATTATGGACACGCTTGGCTTCTCTAAGTCAGAAGCCAACGGAACCGTCATAATGATCTTCGTGATTATAGCTGTTGCAATACTTCCTAAACTCTACATAATATATAATCACGATCAGCTGAGAAAGTTTCAATCTGACACTAATTATTTGGAGAAATGGGCAAAAGAACTTGAGTCCTCTCTTCACACTAAAAGCCAGAAGAGTCTTGAAAAATCACCAATAGAAATAGAAAAAATTAGAATCAATCAAAAGCAGTTTGACTTTGATCCAAACCATGTTGAAGCCTCAGACTTATTAGCGTTAGGTTTCACAGAAAGGACGTCAAATAATATTGTGAAGTATCGAGACAAAGGCGGTTCATTTAAGACCAAAAAAGACTTAAAGAATATTTATGGGATTTCTCAGTCGCGCGTTGCAGAACTATGGGACAACATTCTCTTGCCAGAAGCGATCGAATATTCAACATACCCGGCATACGAGAAGCGATTTGAGAACGAAAAAGAGTCTCTATTACTCGGAATGGATATGCAGTTGGTTACTGCAGAAGCCTTGCAAAGCGTCAATGGAATTGGCCCTGTTTTGTCGGATAGAATCATCAAATACAGAGATCGGCTAGGTGGTTTTCATTCTAGCTCTCAGCTTATGGAGGTGTATGGGTTGTCTAGTGAAATAGTCTCTACTCTAGATAGTCTGATGATATTTAGCGATTCTGTTACAACGATTAGCTTAAACGCTGACTCGATCAGGATACTATCACGTCACCCTTATATTGATTACCATATTGCAAAGGCCATCTTCAATTATGGCAAACAGCATGGCTCGATCGATTCAATCTCCCAAATCAAATCCATAAAGATCATAAGTGACAGTCTCTATCAAAAAATATATCCTTATCTTTCGATTGATCGGTAGCGATTCTTTTATGGAGAAAATATTACAATCTTTTTTGCGGAGACTTACCAATTTATCTGGTAATAACCGATCATTAATCCTATTGAGACTCATTTCCGATCAGTTTCTTGACTTACACGATCTTGACTTCACTTCTAATGAACCAAGCTTTTCTTTAGTTGAATCTCTTATTGGATCTAAGCATAAGATTAAACTTTGCGATGAGCTTGATTCGAGAGATCAAAGCACGAATAAGAATAGTGTCAAACTAAGAAAGATTGCTCGAATGGACTCCTTCCTTTTCCAGGAAAGGGGAGCTCGAGATTTATACGTTGGGTGGCCGTTTGTTCATGGGAAACTTACAGACGGAACCTTGGTCAGGTGTCCGCTTGTTTTCTTTCCAGTGCATGTCGAGCGAGAAAAAGGCAGTTGGTATTTGGAGCAGCGCAAAGACGTCAATATCACCTTCAATAAAACTTTTTTGCTTGCCTATGCACATTATAATCAGGTAAGTCTTGACGAAGAACTTATAGAATCCGCGCTGAACGATTTAGATAAGGACAGCACAAAATTTAGGACTCAGCTTTATCAGATAATTAAGAAGAGTCAGCTAGAACTGAATTTCAACCAAGACTTGTTTCTTGATCAGCTAGATGGTTTCAGAGCCTTTACGAAAATAGAATTTGATCAAAAGCAAAAAGAAGGAGAGCTGAAACTGTTTTCAGAAGCAGTTCTTGGGATTTTTCCACAGGCGGGTTCCCAACTCGTACCAGATTATATGAATTTGTTGGAGAATCCTGAGGAATCTGACCTTTCGGAATTTTTTGAATCACGAGTCAAGGACAATCCAGACAGCCCTGAAAATATTAGATTTTCTGATCAAGTAAAAGAAGAAACTACTTTCACGCCTTTTGAAATGGATGCATCACAAGAGCATGCCATCAAATTGGTTAAGAAGGGAAATTCATTGATCATTCAAGGGCCTCCTGGTACAGGGAAATCACAGATGATCTGTAATTTGATTTGTGACTATGTGGCACGGGGTAAAAATGTTTTACTCGTTTGTCAAAAGCGTGCCGCATTAGATGTTGTTTATGATCGGCTCAAACAGCAGCAGCTACATGATTTCGTAGGATTAGTTCATGACTTTAAGAATGATAGAAAAGAAATTTTTGATCAGATCACACGACAAATAGAGGGAGTTGATGAGAATAGGCAGAAGAATAATAGTCTGGACTTTATCCATTTAGAGAGAGAGTTTTTGCAAAAGAGCAGGGTGATTGATCAAATCACAGAAGAACTGAATGAATTTAAGATTGCCCTTTTTGATGAGACAGAATATGGAAAATCGATTAAGTCACTTTATCTAAGCTCTGATCCCGATGCACCTGCCATTTCTTTAAATCAACAATATCGAAGATTGACATATCAGAAAACGGTAGACTTCATCAAGAATCTAAATAGATATCTCGATTACTATCAGAAGTTTGATGAGGATCACTTCTGGGCTTCTGGGCCTTCATTTGCTCAATTCGCAACATCCGATTTGCTAAGAATTCGAGAGTTGTTGGATGAAGTAATCTTGTTTGAAGATCAATTCAAGAAAAAGTCAAAGGAGTTTGCATCCATGGCGATGGATTTCGAATCTGCTCGACATTTTCTTGTCGATATTGAACAAATCAAGCTCCTAAGTTCGAATCTGGATAATGAACTGGTGTATGATTTTTTCACTCATATGATGGATCAAGATGTGAGAGAGAATCCTCTGGCTGTGACCGAGATGGAGCGAATAACCATGCAATGCTTTAAAGCGGACGGTATGGAAACGTCACTGCCCACCTCTGATTTAGGTCGATTTCAAGAAGCCTTGGAACATGCAATAAAAGCACGAAAAAATCCATTTAGCTGGCTTAGATGGCAGATTTTCTCATCAGAAAAAATATTTATCACACGAGTCCTTGTGTCGAATGATTTGAAAAGTGATAAGCCTGGATTTGAAATTCTATTGCGGAGAATCGATAATAGGTTGAATTATGAGCATATCGTTTCTAAAGTAGAGCGAAGTAAATGGCTCAAAGATTTCCCTAAGAATTTCAGGAAAATTGATCTTCAAAACTGGTTTTTCTATCAGAAATTGGCGCTCAATTGCGTTAATATTTGCTCTGATGTAAGGACTTTAGATCAATTTCTACCCTATAAGAATCACAATCGACAGAGCTATGTCAATAACCTGCAAGAGTTAGTTGCTGCATTGGATCAGCTCCCAAGTCAACTTCAAATTTGGGGCAAGTATCTTTCCGAAAAACAGATTAGAGCGATTCTGCTCGACCCTGAGCAGATAGGTTTTCTTTCAAAGCAACTAAAGGAAGATTTTGATTCATTGATTGAATACCATAAGATCATGGATGGATTCTTCGAAGATGAACGTCAGCTCGTTTCTAAGTTGATAGAGAAAAGTCAAGGACGAAAAATTGAAGTAATCAAACTGTTTGAAAATAGTATTGCCTTGGCTTGGATCGATCACATCGAGACTAAGTATCCTATACTAACAGCGGTATCCTCCTTTAAAATAGATCACCTCACTAAGGAGCTTCAAGAAGCTATTCTCCGTAAGCAAGAACTTACTCAAGATATCTTATTATTGAAATCACGAGAGCGAACCTATGAGGACTTGGATTATAATAGATTAAATAATCTGATCACTTACAGGGATCTTCATCATCAGGTATCCAAGAAACGAAAAATTTGGCCTATTCGGAGGGTTATTTCACATTTTCACGAAGAGTTATTTTCACTACTGCCTTGTTGGCTTACTTCCCCAGAGTCTGCATCTGCCATATTTCCGATGGAGCAAACTTTTGATCTCGTCATATTCGATGAAGCTTCTCAGTGCTTTGCTGAGCGCGGAATACCTGCCATGTATCGAGGCAAGCAGGTTGTGATTGTGGGTGACGATCAGCAGCTTCAACCAAGTGACCTCTATCGTGTACGTTGGGAAGAAGACACTGATGAAACACCTGAGCTGGAGGTAGATTCACTGCTTTCCTTGGGTAAGCAGTACCTTCCAGAGTTTAGTCTTAGGGGTCATTATCGAAGCAAGTCGCTAGAATTGATTGAGTTTTCCAATTTGAATTTTTACCAGGGGAAGCTCAAATTATTACCGGATTTTGAGTTGAGCGGGTCAAAAAATTCAGCCATTAAATATCATAAAGTAGAAGGTGTCTGGAAGGATAATAGAAATGAAGAGGAAGGAACTCATGTACTGAATCTTATCAAGAAACTAATCCAAGAACAGCCACAAAAGAGTATCGGAGTGGTAACTTTTAACGCACGTCAGCAGGCTTTAATCCTTGATATGCTGGATGAGGCTTCAGATAAAGAAAAGTTCGAAGTACCGAATAGCCTGTTTGTGAAGAATATAGAAAATGTACAGGGTGACGAACGGGACATTATCATTTTTTCTACGGCTTATGCTCCTGATGAAAAAGGGAAGTTGCAATTGAAGTTTGGAAGCCTGAACCAAGCCGGAGGAGAGAATAGACTTAATGTGGCGGTGACCCGAGCTAAAGAATCGGTGCATATAGTCACCAGCATTCTAGCGAGTGAACTAAAAACAGAGAATACGACCAATCCTGGTCCGAAATTACTCAGACAATATCTGGCATATGCCAAACGGGTCAGTGATGGAGAATGGCAACCTAACACTCAGCTAAATGAAAACCACGAGTCAAATTGGTATCTGAGAAATCAACTCGCTCATAAGGGAGAGGGATACACCATTTCTAAAACGCTACCATTTTCAGATTTAACCATTCGAACTAACGACCAAGAGACAGGATTAATATTGACAGATGATGATCTGTATTATGATACGCTTTCCGCCAAGGAATCGCACTGCTATAGGCAACGACATTTTATGGAGAAAGGCTGGAGTTATCTTCAGTTTTATAGCCGTGAATTTTGGATGAATCGCACCAAGACTAAAGAGAAAGTTTCCCATTTTGTGAATAGAGTAGAGGGATAAAAATTCTACCTACTCCACCTTCTCTACTCTTGCCCCAATAGACTGAATTAACGGCAAGCTATCTCTTCGCATATATTGCGTTAGCGTGATTGTGAAGTTGCCAGCTGCTGGGAAATTGTAGTTTTCTAGAATTAATTGGCGATGATCAAATAAGTCTCCTAATCCACTGCCAAAAGGCTCGCCAGTTTTAGGGTCAAATAGATTTAGATTTTCTAGTTTCTGAGAGATCTCGTTTCCATCAGTATCCAAAATTGCATACCGGTAATATAGATTGTAAAAGGGATAATGCTGTGCATTTCTGATGTTAGCATAGACGTTATACCCTGTACTTAGGTCTTCAATCTCAAAGTCGAAACTTACTACAGAATCTTTATGCCAAAAGGCTCCTTCTAGGTCCCTATTGTCGTCCAATATGCGATTGGGATCACACGAACAAAGCGCGAGTAGTAGCCCCATTGCTCCTAAAACTTTCATCATGATGGCTTAGACACGTTATCAGGTTTGCTATCTCTCTGTTGATCCTTGCTTTTATTCCAGTTGCGCTTCTTGTTTTTCTTGCGCTTGTTGCTAGACTTTCCTTTGCTGAATTTGCGATCCATTGCGACTAAGTCGCTATTCAATCCAACATCCTCATTAGCTACTTCGATTACATCTTCGGCCAGTGTCACAGGCTTTTTACCTTCTTTATTGAGAGCCAGTATCTCGTTGACACGTTCAACCCCAAGTGGATACCAGGTGTTGTCATTGTCATAGCCAAACCACATTATCTTCTTAAAAATATCGGTTTTTTGAAGCCTCGCACGTCCCTGCTCGGTTTCCAGATGCTTGTCTACTTTAGGAATGTCTTTAAGCGCATCTATGTAAGTATCCAACTCGTAGTTGAGACAGCATTTCAGTCGACCACACTGCCCCGAAAGCTTTCCGGGGTTAAGTGATAAATTTTGATAGCGAGCAGCTTGAGTACTCACACTCTTAAAGTCTCCAAGCCAAGTAGAGCAGCACAGTTCCCTCCCACACGAGCCAATACCACCCAAGCGTCCAGCCTCTTGGCGCAGACTAATTTGGCGCATTTCCACCCGTATGCGAAATTCTGCAGCAAGTCTCTTGATCAGTTCTCTAAAATCTACGCGCTCCTCTGCGCTATAATAAAAAGTCGCTTTCACATTATCTGCCTGATATTCTATATCAGTCAATTTCATCTGAAGATTAAGCTCCTCTATCACCTTGCGGGTACGGTATAGCGTAGGCATTTCACGCTTCTTCACTTCCCGATATTTATCTATATCGCGCTGAGAAGCTATCCGGTATATCGACTTGATTTCGTTATCATTAGCTACGTTGCGTTTCTTCATTTGCAACCGCACGAGCTCACCTTGGAGTGACACATGACCCAAATGATGTCCATTGGGCACATCTACTACCACTGCATCACCAGTAGTCAAATCAAGCTTATCTGAATTTTTGAAGAATTCTTTACGACCGTTCTTGAAGCGAACCTCTACAATGTCAAAATTACTTACCACCGGCGCATCCATATTGGAGAGCCAGTCAAATACGTTCATTTTGTTGCAACTTCCAGAGCTACAGCCCCCGTTGTTATTGCATCCTGAGGTTACCCCGTCTTCACTTACCGCCGTGCCGCACGAAGCACATCCCATTTTTTTATATCTATATGTTGATCGCCGAAGCGATTGAAAACTAACTTAGTCCAATTTGATGGGTAATCCACCGATTAACATTGGTCAATCCGTAAATATAACGAACAAGCAGACAAGAAATGTTGTCAATTCTATTCCCTTTTTTGAGTATTTGAAGAGAACGATTTCCACCCTGTATTTGGCTTCAGTCTTGCTGACCGCGCTTGCATGCTGCGTGGCTTCCATCCGGTCCCTGCTACGCTAGCATTCATTAGAGTATTTTTTTTCGTTGAAATATCATTAGCCTTACTCGTAAAAAATCAATCCTTGGGTTTTCGATTGGAGCAATTCATCAAGAATGAAACTCTTGGAGTCAGTGAAATAGTTAGAATTGTTATATTGTATCAAAATACTCATCCATGAAAAGCATCACATACCTAATCCTATTCACCAGTTTACTCTTCAGTTGCTCCGATGTGAGTAAAGAAAAGCGACCTATGGTCAATAAAATTGAGGAAAAAATAGCAGACATCAATGCCAATCATCGCACGTCAATAGTTGAGGATGATTTTCATCAAGGTGATTCTATCTTTAAGATTAGAGGATATTTTATGGATGATCAGATGCTCAAAGTAGTTGGTGTACTGCATACCTCTCATATTGAGCGAGACGATTATTTCTACTTCGAGAATAATGAGCCGATCTATAGTGGTCACTTGGTAGTGCAAAAAGATGATCGGATGGCTTCTGAATTTAAGTATTACTATGGCGAGGATGGATATGTGAATGAAGCGTTATTTTGGTCAGATCATTATCAGGTCGGAAAGAGATTTCCGATAGAGCATTTCAATGAATTCAGACCAGACAAAGATTCTTTAAGAATAACTGAAGAGGATCGATTGAAATTTTTCCTAGAAAAATTGAAAATGGAAGGTTTTGAGGTCACCCATCTCAATGAAAACCTTGATGCCAATTCCTCCCAAGAATGACCATAGAAGAAGCCCAAGCACAGGTGGATGAATGGATTAAGACCACTGGAGTGAGATACTTCAATGAGTTGACCAACATGACCATTCTTACTGAGGAAGTAGGTGAGTTGGCGAGACTTATGGCCAGAACTTACGGTGAGCAATCTTTCAAGGAGTCAGATAAAAACCGAGATTTGGGAGATGAAATGGCGGATGTATTTTGGGTTTTGATATGCCTAGCCAATCAGACGGGTATTGACCTTACGACTGCCTTGAAAAAGAATATTGAAAAGAAAACCACTCGTGATGCTACCAGGCATCAAGAGAATGAGAAACTACATTAATGGAAATTTCGCTGACTACTCCGGCTTTACTCTTCCCGGCAATATCATTGCTGCTTTTAGCTTATACCAATCGATTTTTGGCCATAGCAAGCATCATACGCCAGCTCCATAGAATGTATCTAGAGAATCCCGAAAAGGTACTAGAGGGACAATTGGAAAATTTGAGGCGTAGACTTTTCCTTATTCGGTCTATGCAGTTTTTTGGAGTCGCTAGTCTAGCTCTGTGCGTACTGGCTATGTTTTTCATCTATTTGGAGACGTACTATCTTGGAAATATTCTTTTTGGAGTAAGTCTTGTGGCGCTCATGCTCTCATTGATTATTTCCCTACGTGAAATTCAGCTATCAACTAAGGCTTTGGAATTGGAGCTGAGTGATATGGAACTTGGCTCAAAGCATAAATTTTAATCATGACGTACTTAGTAATTGGAAAAGATCACTCCGATGCTGCGGATCGAAGACAGCAAAACCGTGAAGCGCATTTGGCAGGAGGTAAGAAACTTAGAGACGAAGGGAAACTGCTCTATGCTGTAGCGATGATGAAGAATGACCAAATGGTTGGATCAGTAATGGTCATGAACTTTGACTCGGAGACTGAGCTAGAAGAATGGAAAGCATTAGAGCCATACATCACTGGAAATGTCTGGGGAAGTGTTGAAATCACCGAAGCAGCCGTACCGCCGTTATTCCGTTAGGAGAATTTTCCCATCTTTATAGATGAGCACAATCTGGCAGAGGTCACTTTTCATACAATAAGTCAAGTCATCTGTAGCACCAAAACCGGAAAGTCGCTGAGCATGTGAAGAAGCCTGCGCGATAGGCATAAGATCTGAGGCATTTGCTTTAAATAATTCGTGAGCCAATAATGCAGGATCACCTTCGAACTCATGCGAATCCTTCAATGCATTAATCAATGCACCAGCATAGAGCGAATCCTCAATATTTACTGTACCCTTCCATCCAGCACAGTGAATTACCAAATCTGAATTTTTTGTGGCTAGATACTCGGCTGTAGCGTTTAAGTTCAGAAATGCCCCAATCAGGATTTCCTTTGCGTCCAAAGAGGCCAAAATAGTACGTGTTCCATTGGTGGTACTTACGGCAATGGATTTTCCTATCATTGAGTCATCGAGGTATTCGAACGGTGAATTCCCAATATCAAATCCTTCTACTTTCACTCCGCTTCGTTCTCCTGCAGTTACCAGACCTTGCTCACCAAGCGCGAAACATTCTTCCACCGTCGCTACAGGGTGAATAGCTTTCACGCCATTGGACATGCCCGAAACCATACATGATGTGGCTCTGAATATATCCACAACCACAACAATTTTTCCACCCAAATCAAACTGATGAACCAACTCAGGAGTGAGGCAAACTTCTACTTTTCTCATTTTATCAACTAGAGTTAAGTTTTTCAATATTCGTTTTATCGTAGCTACTACATTTTCAATGACCGCCTACATTCACCCATCCACTTAATTAACCTTGGGTTGATATAAATGGAGGTTTCACGACGCGCGCTTCTAGCTGCTTGTTCCTTATCGCAATGAATACCTGACTGTCTATCGTATGATTGCCTAGAGTTACATAACCCATTCCTATTCCTTGATTAAGCAATGGAGATATAGTTCCTGAGGTCACTTTACCAATTTCCTTTCCTTCAGAGTCAATTATTGGGTAATCATGGCGAGGGATGCCTTTATCTACCATTGCGAAAGCAATCAGTTTTCGTGTGACTCCCTCTTCTTTTTGCTTCTTTAGGTTATCGCTATTGACAAAGTCCTTGGTAAACTTCGTGATCCACCCAAGACCGGCTTCCAGTGGAGAAGTTTCGTCGGTGATGTCGTTCCCGTAAAGGCAATAACCCATTTCCAATCTTAGTGTATCGCGCGCTCCAAGACCGATTGGCGCAATGCCAAATTCCTCACCAGCTTCAAAAACAGCTTTCCAAACGGATTCAGCTTTATCTTTCGGTACATAAAGTTCGAATCCACCTGCACCGGTGTAGCCTGTTCCAGAAATGATCATTTCTTCTCCTGCCAACTTTCCTTGAGCAAAATGATAAAATTTAACTTCGGACAAATCCACTTCCGTGAGCTTTTGAAGGACTTTCTGAGCCTTTGGCCCTTGCACTGCAAATAGCGCTGTGTCATCAGAGATATCTTTCATCACAGCGCCCATGTCATTGTGCTGTGCTACCCAATCCCAGTCTTTCTCAATATTGGAAGCATTCACCACCAGCATATATTCTTCAGCACCGAATCTATAAACGATCAGATCGTCTACAATACCTCCATCGCTATTCGGGAAACAAGAATATTGTGCTTGACCATCGACTAGTTTGGAAGCATCATTAGATGTTACCTTTTGGATCAAATCCAAGGCCTTAGACCCGGTGATCATGAATTCTCCCATATGGGAAACATCAAATACACCTACAGATTCACGAACTTTCATGTGTTCTTCTTTATCTGAACTATATCTCACAGGCATTTCAAAACCTGCAAAAGGAACGATTTTTCCACCTAGTGAGACGTGAAGATCGTGTAATGGAATTCTTTTGATTGTCATAAGGGGTGCATGATTAATGAAGTTATACCGCTAATTCGATGGCTACAGGGCAATGATCAGAACCAAATCTGTCATTGTAGATTTCGGCTTTTTTTATAGCGTCTTGATAATCTTCGCTTACGAGGAAGTAATCTATTCTCCAACCAACATTTCTATCACGGGCTTTGAACTTATAGTTCCACCAAGAGTACTTCACTTCCTCAGGATAGAACTTCCTAAAAGTGTCTACAAACCCAGCATCTAAGATGCTATCCAATCCGTCGATTTCTATCTGCGTATAACCAGAAGTTTTATTGTAGTTAGCCGTAGGTCGAGCTATGTCAATCTTTCGATGGGCGACATTGAGATCGCCACAAACAACAACTGGTTTTTGCTCATTGAGTGCAACCATGTGATCTCTGAATACTTCATCCCAGCCAGATCGGTAGTCCAGCCGTTTCATTCCTTGACCCGAATTGGGAGTATAGACAGTTATCAAGAAGAAATCTTTGAACTCCGCAGTGATTACTCTGCCTTCCTGATCGTGCTCTTCTACACCGAGATCATAGATCACATTGAGGGGTTCTTCTTTGGTGAGAATGGCCGTACCAGAGTAGCCTTTTCGGGCTTTGGACGAATTGATGTAGTGCTTGTATTTAGGGAGATTTTGGAGTGCTTTTTCACAGTCTTCCGGTTGGGCTTTGGTCTCTTGAAGACAAAGAATATCTGGATCTAATTCTTCAATATCCTTGAGGAAATCTTTCTTGATGATGGCTCTGATGCCGTTTACATTCCAGGAGATAATATGTTTGTTTGACATACTTCTAAGGTCTTAGTTTAAATTTCTTCGAAGTTAGTATTCTCAGAGATAATCGAAGGTATGATCTTAGGATTCTGAGAAAGTCAGCCGATTTTAGCTCCATTCTGCATATCACTTTCTGGTATCAGAAGCACCACACCGCTTTCCGAGTAAACCCCCATCACCAGACAGTGGCTTACGAAAGGTCCGATTTGCTTTGGAGAGAAATTCACGACCGCTATAATTTGTTTGCCTTTTAGTTCATCTATTGAATAGCGGTCTGTGATTTGAGCAGAGCTTTTCTTAATACCAATCTGATCACCAAAATCGATGGTCAGTTTATACGCTGGTTTTCGAGCTTCTGGAAATGATTCGGCCGAAACGATCGTACCTATCCTCAAATCAAGCGCTTCGAATTTGTCCCACGAAATTTCAGGCTTGATAGACATCAATTGTCTGTTAAGTAGAAAGTCAAACCGATCCAGGGCAGAGCAACTCCCTCAAAGGCATCTTCAAAGTAGAGTATACCATAATTGAAAGCGCCTTTGTTGAAGGACTGTTTAAATCCAAATGAGTAAATAAGGTATTCGTTAAAAATGTAGTTTTCTGTGATCAAAGCGCCACTTCTGGTGATTTTTAGCGATCCACTGAGACTAAAAGCTGGTTTGCTCTGCCAATCATCATCTACATAGCCAGAACCAACCCCAATACTTACATGATTGGATCGATCGCCAATGGTGATATCTGTATAGAAAAGTCCAAAATTAGAAAAGCCTCCTATGATCGCTCCATTGACAGTTCCCACACCCCAAGCGATTTTGTCTTCTTCTATTGGAAGGGTGAATTTGGCCTGCATCCATGCTGGGATCTCTCCATCAAACGAAAAAGGCATAATTCCTAACCCAATAGAGAAATTGTCCGTGATTCCAAAGTTGAGCTCATTAAAAAAAAGCCAGACATTTTGATAGTAGATCTCTCCTTTTCCAAGACCATAGCCAGTCGACCTAAAAAAATAGTTTTTTGCGTCTCGGTAGTTACTGGATTTGTTCGTTTCGTGCGCCGAAATACCACCAGTGACTATTCGGTTCGTCCTAGAACCTTCTCCATATTTATATGATCGCTCGATGACCTCTATATCTATGAAACGGATTTTTATTTCTCCCAAATTCTCAGTTTTCAAACGTACAAATTCAGGGGCTTTTTCCATGATTATTCCATGGTAGCTATTGCCATCTGAAGTAACGATTCTGAAATACGAGGTGGTATCCATTGCTTGCCCAAAGCCCTCAGTAAAGAAAAGGAGAGCTATGAAGAATAGGGTGATCGGTAAAATAGACTTTAGAAACTTGTACATAATTAGGTAGTGAGATTGGGGCAATAACGTTGCTTAGCTACTTTGATATTTGTTCAACTTTTTTAAGACCCTACTTATGCGTTTTTGGTGGGAAGGATTCGTAAGATCTGGAAGTCGATTTTCAAGAATTTGTCTTAGTCGGGGCAGGTCATTGAGCGTTATGACCTCCAACCATTTTTCGGCATATTGCCCTAATTGATTGTCAGGAGCTGTCAGCATCTGTTCTTCGAGGAGGCTTGCTAAGTCTTCTCGATAGCATTGCTTCTGATACAGTCCTATCATAATTTTGATCCCATGGTCTCTCGTGATTATAGAGCCAGCGTCCATTAATTGGAGAATCTTCCCGAGTTCATTAAATAAAACATCCAATTCTAAATGACCAAAAGTGCTTAATGCGCTCATAGCTCGCCACTGAATTTTGTTGGATTGATGATCCAACAATTTCATCACAATTGGATAAGTGGATCTTGCCAACTCCGGAGATGATTCACCTACTATTTCTGTCACTTTCAGCGCATCTGCTATGATATCTACTTTGACATTCGATGATAGCACGCTCACAATCTCATCCATTAGTACTAAGTCACAGTTGGTGACTATCTCTTGAGCAAGTAGTTTATTCAAATGCTGTTCTCTGGAACCATTTACATTGGCAAATCGTGAGGTGATATTCATCGTTTCTGTGTATTCTCAACCAATTCCATTTGTCTCGGCAGCAACTGAAAGCTCATCCGATGATGGGGCGTAGTACCTAATTCTTTGATAGCGGCTCTATGCGCTTTTGTTGGGTAGCCCATATTGGTGCTCCAGCCATATCCGGGATGGTCTAGATCCATTTTCCTCATAAGTTCATCTCGATACGTTTTTGCTAATATGGAGGCCGCTGCTATGGAAAGGTACTTCCCATCACCTTTGATTATACACTCATGGCGTATGTCCTTGTAGTCCTTAAATCGGTTGCCGTCAATGAGTAAAAGTTCCGGTCTAATTTTCAATTGATCAACGGCTCTGTGCATCGCCAAAAAGGAGGCATTGAGAATATTGATATTGTCTATTTCCTGTGGAGAAACCACCCCAATACCATAAGCCAAGGCTTCCTCTATTACTTGAGGGCGGAGTAAATCTCTTTGCTTCTCTGAGAGTTTTTTGGAGTCATTCAGCAATGTGTTGGAATAGTCAGGAGGCAGTATTACCGCTCCAGCTACCACTGGACCAGCAAGACATCCGCGACCAGCTTCGTCACAGCCCGCTTCAATTATTCCTTCTTGAAAAAATGGGAGTAGCATCCGGTAAAAGTATAAGAAAGAGGCTTTGAAACGCGAATACGACCATTTAAAAAAGAGAAAAGTTTGAGAGGTGGAATGATCGTTTGCTCAATTAATGTTTTTTTTTCAGAGCAAAAGGTAGGGTATTTAAGGGTTCAGTTTTCATATCCCTGACTACACACAAAACCTGAGAACGAATGATCAGATTATATATTACCATTTTTTTGCTTACAACTGTAAATATTGGGATGATCGCACAACCTTTAACTCAGACCATCAAAGGGCGAGTTATTGATCAGCAATCTAAGACGCCACTCATCGGAGCTACAATTATTGTGGCTAATGCGGAACCTGTCTTAGGTTCAATAACAGACATGGACGGGTTTTATAAAATTTCCAATGTTCCTTTGGGAAGACATACCGTCTCATTTTCTTCCGTGGGCTATGCTCCTAAATCCATTCCCAATGTATTGGTTGGGTCTGGCAAGGAGGTAGTCCTTGATCTATCTCTCATCGAATCTCTAGAAGAATTAGAGGCTGTGGAAATAGTGGCTAGCAGAAATGACGATGGTCGGGCACAAAATGAAATGGCAACCGTTAGCGCTATTTCATTGAGTGTGGAAGAGACAAGTCGGATGGCAGCCACATTTGATGATCCAGCTAGAGCTGCGCTATCCTATGCAGGGGTTGCAACTGGAGGGGATGATTTATTGAATGAAATAGTTATAAGAGGCAATTCGCCGAAAGGCATACTTTGGAGACTAGAAGGCGTAGAGATTCCGAATCCCAATCACTTTGCAGAAGTGGGGAGCTCCGCTGGAGGCATCAGCATGCTAAGTAGCAATGTGCTATCCAGTTCTGATTTTTTTACCGCGGCTTTTCCTGCTCAATATGGAAACGCTACGTCAGGAATTTTCGACCTGAACCTTCGCAAAGGAAATTCTGAAGAATATGAGCATGCTTTTCAAGCTGGACTTTTGGGAGTTGCGGTAGCTTCAGAGGGGCCTCTAAAGAAAGGTAGTCGAGCTTCTTACCTCATCAATTATCGATATTCCACTCTCGGGTTATTTAGTAAAATTGGCTTAAACATTCTTGGAGAGCAAGAAGAAGTGACCTTTCAAGACTTATCATTCAAACTTCATATTCCTACAGAAAAATTTGGATCATTCTCCATTTGGGGACTCGGAGGAGATAATAACTACGTCTACTTACAAGACACGAGCATTCAGGACTATTGGAACGAGCGAGATAAGCAGCGAATGGGTGTCGGTGGAATTACTCACATTGCTTATTTGGGAAAGGAGACTTACTTAGAATCTATCATTTCCTATTCGGGTTCTAGCCAGATAGAGACGGAAGATTCGCTTGCCACTGTAGATCTGTTTGAGGAGCGCATCATTCAGAATAGCTTTCGCGCCTCGTCATTTCTCAATCACAAGTTCAACGCGAAAAATACGCTCCGAATCGGTGGAATTTATAGTCGTCTCAATTATGATCTGGAGAGCAAAGAACGCTGGTCGTCTGAAGAGTTCGTTACGTTTTTGGATGAGTCGGGAGGTACTAACTTTTATCAGGGTTTCGCCCAATGGCAGCATCGATTCAATAATGATTTGACTTTCAACGGAGGAGTCCATGTTTCTCATTTCGCACTCAATGAGCAGACCTATGTGGAGCCACGGGTAGGTCTGAGATGGCAAACTTCGCCAAGAGGTGCGTTCAATGTGGGAGCAGGACTACACAGTAGAATGGAATCTTTACCACTTTATTTGGCCTATGAAATTCAGGAAGATGGAACCAAAGTTCAGCAAAATAGAGATTTAGGATTCACCAAAGCGGTGCATGCTGTGTTGGGATATGAGTATCAGATTAATCAAAAATGGCATGTGAAAACAGAGGTCTACTATCAGCAATTGTCTGATGTTCCTGTATGGTCATCTGACACTACTTCAGTAGCTGAGCTGAGATCTTTCTCTGCGATTAATTCTTATGATGGATATACCAATGCAGCTCTTGCCAATAAAGGAACTGGAGAAAACTATGGATTGGAAGTCACCATTGACAAGCGATTTTCAGACAACTACTATTTAATGTCTACGCTATCCCTTTACGAAAGCAAGTACACAGGCATTGATGGAGTGAAGCGAAACACCGTATTTAATGGAGGCTATATCTTCAATGTGATTGGAGGAAAAGAATTCGTATTGGGCAACAAGAACAGAACGATAGGACTAAACTCCCGACTCATCATGGCGGGAGGGAAAAGAACTGCGCCGATAATGCTGAATGAGTCGATAGAAGCAGGCTATACGATCCGAGATTATACGAGGAACAATACCAACAAACTAGATGACTATTTCAGAATAGACTTTGGAATTAACTACAGAAAAAATCGTCCCCACTCGTCTTCTACGGTTGCTATAAATGTGCAAAATGTACTAGCTACCCAAAATGTGTTTGACAATTATTACGACCCTTTTTTTGGTGAAGTAATGGATGCAACACAATTAGGCTTATTTCCAAACTTGAGCTATAAGGTGGAGTTTTGATACATAATCCATGTTTTGATTTAATGTCTGTATTTGGGTATCCTTTATCTTTGACAGATGGAAAAGAATCCTTGGAAACTAAAATCTAGTAAGCAGATCTACGATAATCCCTGGATCACTGTAGAGGAAGATGAAGTGATTAACCCAGGTGGTGGAGACAGTATTTATGGCAAAGTATTGTTTAAGAATTTGGCAATAGCCATTATCCCATTGGATGCTGACCAGAACACATGGCTTGTAGGCCAGTGGCGTTATACGTTGGGTGAATACTCGTGGGAAGTGCCAATGGGCGGAGGACCGTTAGAGAATGATCCACTGGATTCTGCCAAACAAGAATTAAAAGAAGAAACTGGCCTTACCGCTAATAATTGGGAATGCTTCATGAAGCTTCATACTTCTAACTCAGTCACCAATGAGGTTGGTTATGCTTATTTAGCAGAGGATCTGGAGCAAGGCCCTACCGAATTTGAAGAGACCGAAGATCTCAAAATCATCAAACTCCCATTCAAAGATGCTCACCAGATGGTAATGGATGGCAAGATCACTGATGGGCTGAGTATGGCTGCCATCTTGAAGTTGGGGAGGATTTTGGGGTTGTAGTGCTGATGCCTAGAATCTTCTATCTTAGCGCACCCAAAATTCAGAATCCTTGACCCTCAAAGAACACTATAAGAAGAACATCATACTGGCCTACCCCGTGATCATCGGACAGCTTGGACATATTATGGTTTCGGTGGCCGACACCATGATGGTTGGTCATGTTGGCGTTATTCCTTTGGCAGCAGCCACCTTTGCTGGAACGATTTTTTTCGTAATGATTCTATTTGGAATAGGGGTGAGCTATGCGGTGACACCCTTAGTCGCGGCAGCCGATCCTAAAGATCAGCCATTGCTGATGAAGTACCTTCAGAGTACCATGTTTGTGAATGTGGTTGTCTCCATTTTGCTTTGTTTGGCGGGGTTATTCTTGAGCAATTTTCTGATGTATTTTGGTCAGGAACCACAAGTCGCTCAAGAGGCTAAATCTTACCTTATAGTGATGTGTGTTTCTCTCATCCCACTGATGATATTTCAGGCACACCGCCAATTCCGCGAGGGACTATCAGATACTTTCAACCCCATGGTAGTATCCGTAATTGCCAACCTCTTGAATGTTGGGCTTAATTATGTGCTGATCTATGGAGCATTTGGCATTGCACCGATGGGATTGTTGGGAGCCGGATATGCTAGTTTGGTTAGCCGGATTGTGATGGCATTTCTCATGTGGTGGGTCATCCGAAAAACACTCATTGGTTTTCATTGGGATTTTGACCGCAAGCGAATCAGACAGATGTTGAAGATTGGTTTGCCTACTGGTATGCAGTATGTATTTGAAGTTGGTGCTTTTGCGGTAGCGTCTATTATGGTGGGGTGGATAAGTGCTGAGATGCTCGCCGCTCATCAAATTGCTTTGAATATCACAGCAGTTAGTTATATGTGCGCGACTGGTTTGGCTTCTGCCGCCACCGTTAGAATTGGGAATCAAAAGGGTCTTGGAGACTTGAGAAATCTGAGACTGGCGGGTGTGACTTCATTTGTGATGGTCACGGTTTTTATGAGTGTTACGGCTGTTTGTTTTTTCGTTTTCCGAGATTTTTTTGTCTCGCTTTATATCAAGGACGAATATGTGCAAAGCATAGCCGTCAGTGTGATGCTCATAGCGGGAGCATTTCAGGTTTCTGATGGTTTACAAGCTGTAGGCTTGGGTGTACTTCGTGGCATGACGGATATCAAATTTCCGACTTGGGTGACGTTTATCTCATTTTGGTGCATTGCCATCCCATCTGGGTATGTATTTGGTTTTATATTGGAATTCGGGATAGAAGGAGTCTGGTATGGTTTGCTACTAGGTCTAAGTTTTGCGGCAGTATTTCATATTTTCCGCTTTCGCGAATTACTGAGGAGGATTCAAACGGAAGCGACTTTAAAATCGTCTTGATTTAGCCTTGTGAGTCCGTTCCTAAAAGGACTAATTTCGCACTCATGAAGAATAAGCAGGCGGCTATCATTTTCATATTTATCACGGTTTTAATTGACATTCTTGGGATCGGGTTAATCATTCCTGTGGTGCCAGCGTTGATCACAGAACTTACGGGTTTTGATAATAGTAAGTCGTCGCTTTTCGGAGGAATTTTGGCTGCTACTTATGCCATTGTCCAGTTTTTTGCTGCACCTATTCTAGGTGGATTGAGTGACAAATATGGTAGAAGACCATTGCTCTTAGCATCACTCATTGGATTGGGATTGGACTACATCGTTATCGTTTTTGCGCCTACTTTAATCTGGCTTTTTGTAGCTAGGGTTATCTCGGGCATGTGTGGAGGTAGCGTGACAGTGGCCAATGCTTATATCGCTGATATTAGTAGCCCAGAAAACCGAGCGAAAAATTTCGGAATGATAGGAGCGGCATTCGGATTAGGATTTGTAGTTGGTCCTACACTTGGTGGAATATTAGGAGAGTTCGGTACGCGTGTACCCTTTATGGGAGCGGCAGCCTTGTCGTTGATCAATGCATTTTATGGATTTTTTGTAGTGCCAGAGTCCTTAGCTAAAGAGGATAGGAGAGATTTCTCCTGGAAACGAGCGAATCCTTTTGGTACGTTGAAAAGAATTTTGAGTCATCAAAAAATTGTTTGGCTGATTGTGGCACTTTTCTTCATTTATGTAGCGGCTCACGCCACTCATTCCAACTGGTCGTTTTTCACCATTGAGAAGTTTCGATGGTCTTCCATGGAGATTGGTCTTTCATTGGGTTTTGTAGGAGTGATGGTTTCTATCGTGCAAGGAGCTTTGGTTGGGCCACTTGTTAAGAAACTTGGAGAAGCCAATGCGGTCTATGTTGGCTTTGGTTTCAATGCCTTTGGACTCTTGATGTTGGGATTAGTAAGCGAATCGTGGATGGTATATGCGGTGATTGTACCATATGCTTTCGGAGGTATTTCCGGGCCAGCACTTCAGTCTATCATGTCTGGTCAGATTCCGAAAAATGCCCAAGGAGAATTACAAGGAGGGATAACGAGCGTCATGACATTGACTGCAATCGTGGGACCAATTCTTATGACGGGAATATTTAGATATTTCACCAACCTTGATAACGACATCTACTTTCCGGGTGCGCCGTTTGTCCTAGGAACTTTACTTGCCTTATTGAGTATTATGATCGTCCGAGGCTCACTATCCAAGTAAGTAAGCAGCTCATTGAAGCTAAGTATCATCAGTACCTAAAATACCTATCACAACCCTCTTTATCAACAGTGCTATTGATTGTTTTCAGGTAATCTATGATGGTTTCGGCTGTGGTCAATTCTTGTACTTCGGCTTTGCTCAAAGGGAAGTATGTATCATGTACCGAAGGAATGTAGTCATTGATTCCGACTGTGATTATATCACTTTCAGCGTACCTATTTCCTTCAGAATCTAATATAAAAAGGCGATCCCCATCACGGTCAAATGAAATGCCAGATACGTGAAGGCCTGTGCCTGTTTCACGGAAGAAGTCGGATACTTCTCCAGCCGTCATTGTGAAAATCACACTCTGGTTATTGAATGGATCCATTTGGTAAATTTCCATAGTGGTGATATCCCCTTGATCAATATTAGAACGGATGCCACCCCCATTTTGAAAAGAAGCATCTACGCTCATGTAATTCATTAATGCCTCCGTATAAAAACAGCCAAGCTCTGATCTGCCATAGTCAGCTTCTGCATAGCCCACGACCACTTCAAATTCAGGAGCATCGTTATATGTTGCGATCAGCTCTGCTAAGGCAGTATCCTCTGAAGAAAAATTCTCAAGGTCTATAAATGAAACATTGGACTCAATGACTTTTTGATTCTTAATTTTTAAGTCAATTCTACCTAGCAAATTTAAATAAGAGCCGGCTTGGACAACTGGTGTATTATTTACTTTCTCATTGATCTGTTCGTGAGAGTGCCCTCCAATAACTAAATCAATAAATGAAGCATCTTCTGCCAAATCACGATCTGATCGAGAACCCAAATGAGTCAAGGCAATAACCAAATCTGATTCTTCTTCTGATTTCAAATTTTCGTATTGAGAAACAACGTCATAATGTCTTTGGAATAGTAACTCAGAAACCCTCCAAGGGTGAGTGGCGGGAATTACCGCACCTGGTTTTCCAAAAGTTTCTACCAAACCAAGAAAGGTTATTTTCAGGCTATCTAGATCAATTGTAACAAATGGGTCAGGTTGTGGGACGCCACTTTCCTGCATATCTACATTGGCGCAGACCCACATAAATTCTGCTTGGTTCATTCGATCTTTTAGTGCCGAGACCCCATAGTCAAACTCATGATTGCCAAGTACGGCTACATCAAAACCTGTTTTATTCATGACGTCAATCATTGGAAAACCCTTGTCTTCATATTGATCAACAATGGGGTTACCCGAAAACATGTCACCGGCACATACGAGCAACGCATTTGACTTTGCTTTTTCGGCATCTACGATATGCTTCACTTTAGCGAAATTGTTAATCTGTCCGTGCTGATCATTGATGAAGAAAATGGTTAACTGCTTTTCTTCTAGGGTAACCTCACCATTTTGGACTTCTTCCATAACAGCCTTCGGCGTTTCATCACAAAATGAGAAGGTGGTGGCGACTATTACTAGGAGTACAATTCTGTTTTTCATTAATGTTTGATTAAACGGAAACCGCAAAGGTAGTGGAGCTGAATTAGTCGTATTTCATTTTTCATTAATGTCTTAAAAATCACTAATTATAACATATTTTCATAAGGGTTCAGGCTCTGCCATCGAACCAAACTGCACCAATCGGAGTTAAATAATGAATGTGTTTACATTTTAATACAAAAACGTATTGACAGATATTTAATAAAGACGTAAATTCGCGGTTCTCCTCGTGTTAAATTATTGATTTACAAAGGAGTAAAATGAGGGGTTGAATTCCTCTTTAACATATAACAATATCATATGAGACAACTCAAGATTACACAATCCATTACCAACAGAAGGGAAAGTCACACGCTAGAAAAGTACTTTACCGAAGTAAGTAATGTGCCGATGATTACTCCTGATGAGGAGGTGACTTTAGCCAAAAGAATCCGTGAAGGTGACGAGTTGGCTTTGGAGAAATTGGTAAAGGCAAACTTGAGATTCGTAGTATCTGTAGCTAAGCAGTATCAAAACAGAAGCTTACCATTGAATGACTTGATCAACGAAGGGAACTTAGGTTTGATCAAAGCAGCTAAGAAATTTGATGAGACTAAAGGTTTCAAATTCATATCCTACGCTGTATGGTGGATTCGTCAGTCGATCATGCAAGCATTGGCTGAGCAATCAAGAATTGTTCGTCTTCCGATGAACAAATCTGGTGCGATTAACCAAATCAGAAGAGCATATGCTGAGCTAGAGCAAAAGTTTGAGCGTGAGCCAACAGAAGAAGAATTGGCCGATGTATTGGAGATGAAACCTAGTGAAGTAAGAAATACATTAGGAGCGGAAGTAAGACAAATGTCTATGGATGCACCATTCGGTGAAGATGAGTCTGGATCTTTGCTTGATGTTCTAGAGAATCAAATGACTGCACCTACTGATGGTGAGTTGGTATTCAATGATTCATTGAAAGTAGAAACATTGAGAGCATTGTCTACCTTGACTGCCCGTGAGCGTGAAGTAATCATGATGAGCTTTGGTATCGGACATGACAACCCTTATACACTAGAAGAGATAGGTGACGCAATGGGCTTGACTCGTGAGCGAGTAAGACAAATTAGAGAGAAGGCACTACAGAAATTAAGAGAGCCTACTAAGAACAGACGACTAAAAGAGTTTGTAGCAAACTAAGAAGAAATAATCCTGACCGAAACGTCAGGATTTTTTTTGCCCTATTCTCAAGCTCAACCCAGCGGCGAGTACAAATGCTCCTCTTTCTGAGCCTTTACTACCAACAAAGTTTCGATCTTGATCATTGTAAGTTTTAGCTTCTATTTTCAGACTGCTCTCTGGGGTGGGTTGATAATTGATAGCCAAACTAAGGATAGACATGTCTACAGCTCCACTGACCCCTGAGATTAACAAACCATCCTCGTCTTTCACATACTCATAGCGTCCTGCAACAGACCACTGTTCGTTGAGTGCGTAATCTCCTATAAAATTGAGCATGATGACTTGCTCTACCGCATCAGTTCTAGAGTTTTGTTGAGTGGTATAGTCTCCAGAAGCGACGAAAGTGAGTCCATCCATTGGATTGATTTGAATAACCAGATTATTGTGAAACCGCATGAGGTCTAATCCATTAGTGGTGGATTCATTGCCATAATAGTTTCCATATCCAATGCTAATTTGTTCAGACAACTTTTGGTTGATAGCAATGCCCACGGACTTTTGATTGTTGGTCTCAGCGATATTTTGCCAGCCATTAAGTACCACGCCAATGACCTCCGTATTGTCTCCTAGTTGATGCGTATATCTAACACCGGTTTGGTAATAGGGTGTGTACTCTGTGGCTAATGCTGGAGAAAGCAATGCTCGCTCAAGCGCCAAGGCACTTTCAGCCCCGAAGTGCCCACCAAATACCCCAACATCCAGCCAGCTATTATCAGTGATTCGCAGACCTGCGTAGGCATTGTAGATCATGCGTTGATATGGCATAGGTTCAGCTGCGTAATTGTTCGCTGGATATGATCCTACTTGCAAAGCCAGATTTCCCCTTAGTTTTTCTCCATCATATTCAGCTCCGACCCATCCATGATTGAGGGCAAATTCGTTGTGTTGATCATATTGCGTAACGTACAAACGTTGGTTGAAATCAGGCTCGCTGAAATCATAGCTATAATAGGTATCGAGATACCCTACAAAGCTAATTTGGGGTTCGGGAGTTTGTGCATTACAAAAATTTGAAAAAACTAACAGAATAAATATGAAATAGATAGTTTTTGACATTTGATGACGGGTTTGATTTAATTAATTTTGCAGTCCACAACAAATAAAGATAATGGATTTAAGATCAGAGAGAATCAAGAACATGGCAGAATCTGCCACTCTTGCTATGGCAGCAAAAGCGCGTGAGCTAAAGCAAAATGGCGTTGATGTAATAAGCCTTAGTTTGGGCGAACCTGATTTTAAAACCCCTAAGCACATCCAAGAAGGAGCGAAAGCGGCAATCGATGAAGGAAAGTACTTTGCTTATCCTCCGGTGAATGGATACTTAGATTTGAGAGAAGCAATTAGTGAGAAATTTAATAAAGATAATGGCTTGAATTATTCACCAGATCAGATCGTAGTTTCTAATGGAGCTAAACAGTCTATAGCCAATACATTTTTGGCATTACTCGATCCAGGGGATGAAGTGGTCGTGTTTTCACCATATTGGGTAAGCTATAGCGCATTAGTGGAGCTGGCAGAAGCCAAGTGTGTGTTTGTTAGTGGAGGAATCGAAAATGATTTCAAAGCCACAGCAGAGCAACTAAAACAAGCCATTACGGATAAGACCAAAGCATTAATATTCTCCTCGCCTTGTAATCCAACCGGCTCAGTTTTCTCTAAAGAAGAGCTAGAGGCTATAGCAGAAGTTTTGAATGATTACCCGAATATCGTCGTGTTGTCAGATGAAATTTATGAGTTGATCAATTACGGAGAAAAACACGTGAGTATTGGAGCCCTTCCGGGAATGGAAGATCGCACAGTAACAATCAATGGATTCGCTAAAGGATTTGCCATGACTGGGTGGAGAGTAGGCTACATCGGTGCGCCACTATGGTTAGCTAAAGCCGCCAACAAAATCCAAGGGCAGATTACTTCTGCTAATTGCTCAATTGCACAACGAGCAGCTCTCACAGCTCTTACTAGTGATTTGACACCTTCATACGAAATGGTGAAAGAATACGCCAGAAGAAGAGACTTGGTTCATGGATTGCTTTCGGAAATCCCTGGATTGAAAGTGAATATGCCAGGCGGAGCATTCTACTTTTTCCCTAATGTGAGCAGCTATTTTGGTAAAAGCGTAGATGGAAAAGTGATCGCTGATGCCGAGGATTTGAGCTTATTCTTATTGAGTGACGCAAACGTATCTGTGGTGACTGGAGAGGCTTTTGGAGATCCAGGATGCTTAAGAATGTCCTACGCGGCTTCTGAAGAAGATTTGCGCAAAGCAATTTCAAGAATAGCTAGTTCGCTAGCCAAACTCTCATAATGCCCTTTAGCTCCATAGAGGAGGTATTTGATGGGTTCAAGCAACTCAAGGTAATAGTCTTAGGAGATATAATGCTGGATGTTTACCAATATGGTAAGATCGAGCGTATGTCGCCTGAAAACGCTGCAGTCTCGGTATTCAAATCCGAATCAGAGGAATGCCGATTAGGTGGTGCTGCCAATGTAGCGAACAACATAAAGGCACTTGGCGCTAAACCCATATTGATTGGGGTGATTGGCGGAGATAAACCTGGTGAAACCATCAAATCGCTACTCAGAACGGGGCGAATAGATGTAGATGGGCTCATTCCTTGTGAAAATCGGAAAACAACGGTCAAAAGGAGGCTGATTAATCAGGACTTTCAAGTTCAAGTATTGCGCGTAGACGAGGAAGATACTTTTGATATTTCAAATGATCAATCCTTGACCCTACTGACGAGTCTTGAGATACACCTCGCTACGGCCGACTTGCTCATCATTCAGGACTATAATAAAGGCACATTGACAAAGCCTTTGATTGATAAAATCCTAGAGAGAGGACGGAAATTTGAAGTGCCAGTGGCCGTTGATCCAAAGTATCACAACTTTCAAGAGTACAAGGGTATTGCTTTGCTTAAGCCCAATTTTAGTGAGCTGAAGGTAGGTCTTCAGAAACCAGAATTGAGACCAGATCTTCATGAGATTAACACAGCTGTAAGATCGTTCATTGAGCCAAACCAAATTTCACAATTGATCGTCTCTTTATCAGAATTTGGAATGTACTTCACGGATTGGGATTCCTCAGAAATTCTAGAAGCGCATAAGCGCCAAATCTTAGATGTATCAGGAGCTGGAGATACCGTCTTGACGCTTGCGGCGCTATGTTTGCCTCTGGGCTTGTCTACTCGCTTTTCGGCAGAGATGGCCAATCTAGCAGGAGGGTTGACCTGTCAATGTTTTGGTGTTCAACCAATTGATTCTCAGGAGTTACTCCAAGAGGCGAATCAAAATCTTATTCTTTTGAATGAGCTAAATATGAGTCCTATTGAGGACTTATGAATAAGCCAACCCTACTTTATACAACCTATTACTTAGGATTTTCGATGTTTTTCGTTTATATTATTAGGCTAATTAAACAAGAAAACTATGGTAAAAAGTTATCGCGGTGTAGAAAAAGCCAAGCCCGCCCAGGCTTCTCAGAAAGTAAGTGTGTCAGATTATATGTCAACCAAGTTGATTACGTTTTCGGCAGATCAACATATGGATGAGGTGATAGACATTTTACTTAAAAACAAGATTTCCGGAGGCCCTGTGGTAAATGAATCAGGAGAGCTTGTGGGTATAATCTCCGAAGGTGATTGCATGAAGCAAGTCGTGAAAGGAAAGTATAATAATATGCCCAATTTGAGTGGTACTGTATTCGATCACATGACGCATTCCGTAATTAGTATCTCTCCTGAATTGAACATTTTCGATGTAGCGAATATGTTTTTGGAGAAGCGTATTCGTCGTTTCCCTGTAGTGAACAAGGGTAAACTTGTTGGACAGATTTCTCAGAAAGACATCATGCGTGCTGTTCATATTCTGCAAAGCTCTACTTGGTAAACTCCATGTTTTACTTGTTTGTGTTAAGTCAAAAATCTTTATTGCTTCTTCCGATTCTTGGTCTTTAAATTGGTATAACTTCGCTTTTTTATTGTTTGAACAAACCAGAGTTACAACATGACTACAGATCAGTTGAAAGACTTGAAGGCGCGCGTAGAGGCCTTGAGGGGGTATCTTTGACTATGCTGCCAAAAAGAAGGAGATAGAAGAGGAAGAGCTTGTCACAGCTCAGCCTGATTTCTGGAATGATCCAGAGCAGGCAGAGATTGCGATGAAGGCCATACGGGTCAAGAAAGGCTGGACCGACCATTTTGAGAAAGTAGAAGGAGCAGTAGAGGAGGCGGAAACTTTACAGGAGTTTTTGAACGAAGGTGAAGGCAGTGAAGCGGAAGTTGATAAAGCTTATAATATTGCTTTGAAAGAAGTAGAGGAGCTTGAGTTCAAGAAGATGCTTTCTGGTGATGAAGACCAACTCTCAGCCATGCTTCAGATCACTCCAGGTGCCGGAGGTACTGAGAGCAATGATTGGGCTGGAATCCTCATGAGGATGTACATCATGTGGGGAGAATCAAATGGGTACAAAGTTCGGGAGGTAGATTTCCAAGCAGGTGATGTTGCAGGTGTTAAATCGGTTACCCTAGAGTTTGATGGTCCACTGGGCTATGGCTTTTTGAAATCGGAGAATGGCGTCCATCGTTTGGTACGGATTTCTCCATTTGATAGTGGAGGAAGAAGACATACTTCGTTTGCTTCAGTCTATGTCTATCCAGTAGTAGATGACTCCATAGAAATTGATATTCATCCTAATGATATTGAGATGCACACTTCCAGATCTGGTGGAGCTGGCGGTCAAAATGTTAATAAGGTGGAAACTAAGGTCCAACTAACTCACAAGCCTTCTGGAATAGTGGTCGTATGCTCGGTAGATAGGTCTCAATTGGGAAACAGAGAACGCGCAATGCAAATGCTCAAGTCTCAACTTTATCAAAGGGAGATCGAAAAACAGAATGCTGAGCGAGATAAAGTGGAGGCAGGTAAGATGAAGATTGATTTTGGTTCTCAGATTAGAAACTATGTTTTGCATCCGTATAAGTTGATCAAAGATGCAAGAACAGGATTTGAGCGTACTGATGTTCAGAATGTATTAGATGGAGATTTGATGGATTATATCAAGGCTTATCTGCTCCATCAACACGAATAGCAATGTTCAAAAAGTACTCTAAGAACTTTTGGCTTTTGTCTTTTAGTTCTTATTTGTTTTTTTCCTCCTTTACGATGATTATGCCAGAGCTCCCGGCTTATTTAACTCGTATGGGAGGGAAGGAGTATGTTGGATTAATCATCGCACTGTTCACTTTGACAGCCGGGATTTCGAGACCTTTCAGTGGTAAACTCACAGATAAGTGGGGACGAATACCAGTAATGGTAATAGGCGCCTTAGTGAGTGGATTGGCAGCACTTATCTATCCCCTGATGTCAACAGTTACTGGGTTTTTGTTGATAAGACTATTCCATGGATTCTCAACAGGCTTTAAGCCAACAGGTACTTCTGCTTATATTGCAGATATTGTACCAAAGGATAAGCGTGGGGAGGCGTTGGGAATTTCTTCCTTTTTTGGCTCAATAGGAATGGCTTCAGGGCCAGCCATAGGTAGTTTGGTTTATTTGGAATTTGGTATGGATTACCTTTTCTATCTAAGCTCATTTTTTGCTTTTGCCTCCGTTGCGATTTTAATCGGAATGAAGGAGACCTTGGAAGATCGGAGTAAGTTCAGTTTAGGCATGCTCAAGATAAGGTCTTCTGATATTTTTGAACCTGCTGTATTTACACCTTCAATTGTGATGGTTTTGACCACTTTAGCCTTTGGGACGGTGGTTACGCTTGCACCTGATTTTAGCGACTTTTTGGGATTAAGGAATCGCGGATTATTCTTTGTGATGTTTACGAGTTCGTCGCTCCTTGTCAGGATAGTGGGAGGACAACTATCAGATAGATATGGTAGAGTGAGTGTATTGCGTTTTAGTACACTTATACTATTTGTCAGTATGGTAATTCTAGGTTTTTCCACTACTCAGCTGCAGTTTTTTATTGGGGCTTTCTTTTTTGGAATTGGGTCTGGCTTAAACTCGCCTACTTTGTTTGCTTGGACAATTGACCTAAGTCCTGAATCCAGTAGGGGCAAGGGTGTGGCTACACTTTTCATATTTCTGGAAGTGGGAATAGGTGTAGGTGCTTTGGCTTCTGGGTTTGCCTATGAGGGAATTAATGATAGATTTCCATTGATTTTTTCTTTAGCTGGGAGCTGTTGTCTTGCAGCATTTGTATTTCTACAATTTGTGACTAAAAGAAAAAGGAGGATTGAAGCTTGATTAAGCTGATGTTTCTAAGAAGGGCAAAGTAATAAATACTTTGGTTCCTTTGCCTTTTATTGAATGAAACTCAATACTTCCGTTGTGTTCCGTGATAATATTATAGGCGATGGATAGTCCGAGACCTGTTCCTTCACCAGGAGGTTTGGTTGTAAAGAACGGCTCAGTGATTTTTGACATAATATCTGGATCAATTCCATACCCTCTATCGTGAACTTCTATTTCTGCCTTACCTCCACTCACTTTTGTCTCGATTTTTATTTTGCCCTCAGCTCCCACTGCATGTAATGCATTGGTGAGAATATTTATAAAGACTTGATGCAGCTGACCACTATTGCCCTTTACTAAAACTGGATTTTGGCTCAAGTTAAACTCTACATTGACACCATCGGTTATTTGCTGGCTAAGCATCGTGTGACAATTTGTGATAATCTTATTGATATCACAATCATCAATTACTCCCTCTTTATTATAACTGAATTGATTCAGATTAGAGACTATGCCTGATGCTCGTTCTACTCCTTCATTAATAATATCGATCAATTTTCGGATTTTTTCAGCTTCAGAATGGTTATCGAAATTGAGTGTGCCGAGTACATTGGCTCCACC
>CAYGPP010000001.1:173945-174136 GCA_964351885.1 uncultured Marinoscillum sp. | reverse complement strand
CGCAGTTTCGTCTGTGCCAGATAGTGAATAAGTTACTGCGCCTGCATCGGTTGCTACAGCCGTGTATACTACACTGCTCAATGCGATGTTCTCATCGATGCTAGTTGTGTTCGCTGAGGTGAAGACTGGGGCTGTAACGTCTGGTGCTGCAAATGCAGCGGTCGTTACCACTGGGTCGCCTGTATTAAAGG
>CAYGPP010000001.1:54741-173845 GCA_964351885.1 uncultured Marinoscillum sp. | reverse complement strand
AAGTTTAGCTCATCTGTGAGATTATCTACACTCACGCCTGAAATGCTATAACCTATTGGTGCTGTGACGTCTGGTGCTGCAAATGCAGCGGTCGTTACCACTGGGTCGCCTGTATTAAAGGCCGCATCTATCAACACTACATCGATTGTAAGGGTACCATAGCCTAAGCCACTGATATCTAGTGGGCCAATAAATTCTGTGGCATTCGTTACACTACCTGTAGTAGTGACATCTGTACCACCGCCATCACTACTCACGATTACATCATAGGTAGCTCCTACTTCTGAGCCATCGATCTGGAAGTTTAGCTCATCTGTGAGATTATCTACACTCACGCCTGAAATGCTATAACCTACTGGCACATCTTCATCTAGGTCATTGACTGTGATGCTCATTATTATATCTGATGTGTTTGATGCGTCATCTGTAGCTGTAATAGTTACTTCATAACTCGCTTGACTCTCAAAGTCTGGACTTGCGTCGATGCTCAAGTCTCCCGTGCTTGCATTAAGTGTGAACGCTGTTTCATCAGTACCAGATAGCGTGTAAGTAACCGTTCCTGCATCTGTTGCCACAGCTGTGTAGATGACACTGCTAGCTGTGATGTTCTCATCAATTGTGGTCGAAGTGGCTGAAGAGAACGCTGGACTTAGTCCATCTAAAGTAAAGGTGGTACTATTGCTTGCTTCATTGCCTCCTACATCTGTCGATGTTACGTCGACATTGATCGTACCGTCTCCCAATCCACTAGCATCTACGACCATTGACCATATATCGCTACTCACTGTAGTGTTAAAATTCTCTGTGCTATTAAGCACAACCAGTACATTCTGTCCATCTTCTATTCCAGAAGTAGTACCGCTAATGGTAAGTGCTGAGGATTCCATAAGGCCAACCAAATTGTCATCAGAGATATCACCGATCGCGATCTGAGGGCAGACTAATGCATCTCCAGAAATTGACCAAGTAAAATTATCTATGATTGATTGTCTACTCGTAGATCCAGCACAATATTCTAATCCAGAAGCATGGAAACTTACGCCCGGTTGAAGAGTCTGCGATGCCCAACCAATCAGTGTAGCATCATAGTTAGCAATGGATAAGCTGCTATTATCAAACATATTACTCGCTGAGGTCACACTAGACATATCCAAACTAGAAAGGTCCTGATCAAATAGAGGCATCTCTCGGAACGCTCCATTCATGTTGACTACTGAAGTAGTTACCCAACTAGAAATATCGGAATTAAAGGAAGATTGATAGAATATGAAGCTCATATCCGTAACAGCAGACACATCCCAACTGGTTAAATCTCCATTAAAAGCCGTGGCGTAAAACATCTGACTCATATTGGTAACCGATGACACATCCCAACTAGAAATATTGCCATTAAACATTGGTGAATTGCCAAATACATTTCGCATGTTAGTCACAGATGAGGTATTCCAACTATTCAAATCCTGATTGAACATATCGCAATTGGCAAACATGCTATTGAGTGTGGTCGCACTAGACATATCCCAGACATCTAGTGGCTGGTTAAAGTTGTCCGCTTCCCAAAACATGAAGCTGAAGTCTGATACATTGGAAACATCCCAGCCACTAATGTCATAGCTAAAAGGTGTTGCTCGGAACATATCCGACATTGTCGTAACGGTACTCGGTATCACCCAACCCGAAAGATCCTGATCAAAGCTTGTTGCATCACGGAACATGCTCACTAGGCTGGTTGCACTTGATATATTCCACTGGTCTAATGGCAGGTTGAAACTTGTGGCGCCTTCAAAAGCTCCTTGGAAACTTGTAACACTCGATACATCCCAGCTATTAAGTGGTTGATTAAATGCTATTGCATCCCTAAAAGTCCCGTTAAGATTGGTATTGTTGATCGTGTTCCAAGAACTCAGGTCTTGATTGAAACTTGATGCACCACTAAACGTTACACTCAGAAGTGTAACGTTACTTACGTCCCAGTTCGTAATGTCTCCATTGAAGGAAGTCGCATCAGCAAAAGTGGCGGGAAGGGAAGTAATTGTACTAACATCCCAGCTGCTCAAATCCCCGTTAAACAGAAACGCTCCATCGAACATGTAACCCAAGCTTGTAACTAATGAAAGGTCAGGAGCATCGATAGCATTATAGACCATGTTCTCACAGCCCTGGAAAGCATTCCTGAAAGTATACCATACTATATCTCCCCATTGTTCTATCGACAATAACTTCAAAGCTTCAGAGCCATTACTCATGTATATAGAAGAAAAATCTTGTGAAATCTCTACTTGATAAATATCCCCATTAGATAAACCTGTAATGGTATACGCTCCTGATATCCTTGTATCAAAACCGTCTCCTATACCCGGGTTCGTCAGGTTCGTCCATACAATATCATAGTCATATGTACCATTGTTCCCTTGGGAACTGCCACTTATTGGGATGGTAATTGTTCCATCCGTGGTGGACCAGGTAGTAATAAATGGTGCGGCAGGGGCTACTCCTGCGCTCACTGTAAATACATCTCCTGCTGATAATCCAGCATCATTCTTCTGCTTTGGATCATCTACTCCAAAATTGTCAAGACCTGCTATGATAGCCACATTGAAATCACTGCCAACTAGAGCTGTATTGGATACATCAACTGTGATGTAGAAGAACGTCTCTCCTAGTGGGAATGTCTCTGCCAGTAACCAACCTATAGCATTAGGTGGTAATGGTGTTCCTGAGTTATAAGTGCTAAACCCTGCACTCGTGGCTGTTCCTAGGTCATCACTCGTGCTGTTGTAAAGCAACTCAAAGCCATTTGCCTCAAAATCTGTAGGGTCAAACGTCCCTCCTAGTTCAAAGTATAACCCACTGGTTGTTACTGGGGCGTTAGTCACATCAAACTTGAACTTATAGATCAATGCTCCTACTGTCCCTTGTGGAAGGTCTGTGCCCAAAACACTCTCTGAACTAATACCTACTGTTGGTACTGCTGCATTTGGATCTTCGAATAACACCGTCTCACTGACTATACTTCCCACATTCAAGGCTACATCAGTTAGCGTTACATCGACAGTCAAGGTACCATAGCCCAAGCCTCCGATTCCTAAACCGCCTAATGATTGGGTAGCGTCGGTTACAGTTCCACTAACATCAACTGGAGCTCCTCCACCATCGCTGCTTATACTGATATCATAAGTAGATCCAACCTCTGCTCCTGCAATATCTAAACTCAATTCGTTGCCTATGTTGTCAGCAAACAAATTGATAATACTATAACCCATTGGGGCTGTGAGGTCTGGGGCAGAATATGCGGCAGTAGTGTTTACTGTGGTTCCTGCATTCAACGCTACATCGGTTAAGAAAACGTCAATCGTTAAGGTACCATAGTTCAAACCGCCAATACCTAAGTTGGTTATAACCTGTGTGGTATTTATCACCGTCCCAGAAACGTTGACATCAGTACCACCAGCATCACTTGATATAGTCACCTCGTAAGAAGTGCCAACCTCAGCATTGGTAATATCAAGATCTAACACATTACCAATGTTATCAACAAACACATTTGCGATTCCATAGCCTGATGGGGGAGTAACATCAGCTAGCTCAGAAATGGTAAACGTTTCTCCAGCATTGATCCCGCCATCTACTGGATTAGATGAATCAAAACCAAAATTCCCATTAGCAGCAGGTGCAAGAATGCTAATCGTGCTACCAACGGAAGCAGAAGCTGAAATGTCTGCGGTGACATAGAAATAAACTGTGCTGCCCGTTGTATAAGTCGTGCTAAAAAATACCGCTATCGAACCATCTGGTACCTGACCGTCACCAAGGTAGAATCCTGAAGTGCCAATCTCTGTGGCACTTCCAAAATTATCTGTATTCACAGATTCCCAGAATTTAAATTGAACAATATCAGACTGGTTGAAACTACCACTCGGATCTAATATAAATCCGACCGCTGTGGCATCTGCGTTACTTATGTCCCATTGAAGCGTATAAATCAAATTATCTATACTCCCTTGTTCGATACTAGTTCCTGTTGGCGGAGTTGGGCTAGAGATGGTAACTGTAGAAGGTGGCGCTGAAGTATCGAAAGTTTCACTTAGAATGTTTGAATAAAAACTTCCATCGTCGGCTACCCAATGAATGAAATAGGTAGTCTCAGGTTGTAGCGCTACATCGGTAGGACCATTGGTTCCCGTTCCTATCCCAAAAGATTGAGCTCCTGTCACACCGCCATAATTATAATAATTCACAGCGGTGCTTCCATTCTCATCCTGTCCAGCTACAATTTGTGATTCGCTTGGCGCAGTGTTAGACTGGGTGATGACATAATATAGTGTGCTTAACTCACTGACAGTGATATCAAAATCACCTGTGGTTTGAGTTGCTCCTTGAAATATTAAACCCGATAAGACAGGAGGAGTCATGTCATTTAATGTTACAGAATTGTTAGTTTGTGTTTGTACAAGTGCTATTCCAGAGCCATTATAAACAGCATTAGGCACGACTGTTACCACTTCCAATCCATCTTCCGTTCCTGTGAAACTCAGCGTAAGATCTACTTGAGTACCAGAAATTATAGTCGCCCCTGTGATACTAGCAGTGGCGGTTCCCCCCGATTGAGTCAAACTAAAGTTACTTGCCGTCAAGTCTGTGAGCCCATCCGAATCACTGTAAACATCTTCATCAAAAAATACTGATAAGGTTGTATTGTTGGCCGATAGCGTGGTGCTAGTAATGAATGGTTCTGTCTTATCCAAAATCACAAACGAGCCATCTGTCACGGCGGTCACTTGCGTTCCTGCATTCCCTGCCAAATCTTCAAAATCTATCGTGAAAGTAAATGGCCCATCTGTATCAGCGCCCGTAGCAGCATAGCGAATATCCCAGTTGAGTGGTCCTCCAGAAAGGATTGGACTAGCATTGTTCAGCGCGTCTCCTCCAGAAAGTAAAGTGAATGTGATATTGGTAATATCTTCATCCGCTGTAAATGCCAAATCGATCACATCTCCAGCTCTCGCATAATTTGGGTTTCCTGTTGGATCCATGCCAATAGAAACGGACGTCAGTGTAGGTGCTGTGCCGTCAACGATCGTACTAATAGTAAGAATATTGGATGTTATCGTGCACCCTGTAGCATCGTCGACTACATCTACTGTATAATCTCCAGGAACCAATCCTGTAAACAAGCCCGTAGAATTAGTGCCTTCTTGAGTCGGTACCGAATTGAATAGCGTATAGGTAAATGGTCCTGTGCCGCCAATGATTCCCGAACTTGCATCAATAGAACCATCATTGGCGCCCAATACCGTCTCATCTGTTTGTGTTGCTGTGCCATCGTAAAAGGATAAATCAAGATTATCATTAATCGTAACAGTCAAAGTACTAAAACACAAATTATCGTTATTAGTCACGCTGACTGTATATTGGCCTGCTGCTCTATCGCTTAATATTGCTGCCGTTTCCCCTGTTAATGCCGTTATAGTGGTTGGTCCATCATACCATTGATAGCTGTATCCTGAAGGTTCTACTGAAACAGTGCTCGCCGAAACTGTCACGAGACCGTTCGCGCCAGAACAAGATGTGTTATCAGTAACTGTTGGAACAATAACAGGATTATCACATAGCGTTACTTCCTCAATTAATACCGGACTAGCCTGCACATTTGGAGAACCTTCACCATCTTGTGCTACTACATATATGTCGTAGTTAGTTCCCCCAGCGAGTCCAGAGATATTTACAAAAGCATCTGTGGTAGGAGACGGCACATTGATCACGCCATTTGCGACCTGACCTGCAACAGTTACAGTGCCCGCGTTGATCACCTCAGCACTAGTCGGTGCTCCAGCGCCATCCGTAACTACCACATAGTAAGCGTCTCCGGTCTCATTCAATTGAACAACCAGATCAAAATTATTCGCAACTACACTTTGTGTCTGCGGGTATGATGCTTCAAACAAAGGTGGGTCCAAGTCCACGAAAACATCTCCCGTGATTGTCCAACTATAAGTTCCTGTTAATTGATCACGGCCAACTTGTCCCGAACTAGAATACGTAAGTCCCGAAGCTCCAAGTGTAAGTCCTGATGGAACGGTTTCTGTCGCTCCATTATCATCTTCCCAACCTAGCAGTGTTGCATCATAATTTGCCGTGGACAAGCCAGATCCATTTAACATCGACCCCATATTGTTTACAGAAGAAATATCCCAAAGACCTAAATCCTGATCAAAGTTCCCTGCGAAAGCGAACATCCCCGACATGTTTTGGACAAGTGCAACATCCCAGGTACTTACATCTTGATTAAAGGCTGATGCGCCATAGAAGGCATTGCCAAAAGAAGTGTTGCTAGAAGTAACCCATCCACTGATATCCTGATTGAATACACTTGCAAAGTAAAAAACTCCTGCCATATCAGTAACCAGATCAGTATCCCAGCTGGAAACATCCTGATTGAAATTAGATGCAGAGGCAAACATGAAATTCATGTTGATGGCACTAGAAGTAGTCCAGCTTGATATATTTCCATTAAATGCTGTAGCTCCATTAAACGTGCTCCCAAAATCGGTAACATTAGATACATTCCAGCTATTCAAAGATTGATTGAAACTAGTGGCGTTGCTAAACATGTAAGTCATATTTGTGACGCTATTGGTAATCCAATTGTCGAGCGGTTGATCAAAAGCTGTACATCCCTCGAACATAGAGCCCATAGAAGTTACTAAATCAACATCCCAGTTGCTCAATGGCTGATTAAAAGATGCTGCCAATATGAACATGCCGTTCATATCGGTTGCACTACTCACAATCCAACTATCTAATGGCTGATTAAAAGATGCTGCACCATGAAATAAATAAGAAAAGTTGGTGATTGTGCTTACATCCCAGCTACTTATATCATTATTGAAATTAGCAGTATGTGCAAGCATTCCACTCATATCAGTCGCGCCACTTAAGTCAGGAACATCTAAAGCAGGAATAGTCAGGTTTGAACAACCTGCAAAAGCATAAGACATAGATAGCCACTCAGGAGAACCCCAAGATTCGACCGTTAATATCTTATCAGAATTAGCAATATTATCTCCATTGTCATTAAAATAGATGGCTGGAAACAGCCCCGTTATTTCTACCGAATAGGTACTTCCATCCTCCAGTCCAGTGATGACTGCATCTGCAGACTGATTGGTCATACTCCCTTCTTGAATCCCTGGATTGGTTAAGTTGCTATAAGTGACAGTATAGTCGTAGGTGAAGGTTGGTGTTCGAGTTGGGATCGTAATGGTCCCTCCAGTAGCTACCCAAGTGGTTATAAAGGGAGGTTCATCCTCAAAACTGATATTAAATCCTGTATTCGCACTTATTGCATTATTAACAATGGAAGCATTATTGCCTGTGAAGGCTCCATTTGAAAAAGTCACTTGTAAGTCACTTATGCTATTTGCACTCTCATGAATGATCGCATTTCCAGTGAGCGTAATGGTCGCTATGGTGTTGCCCAAAGAAAGCACTACGGATGGTGTAAGACCAGAGGGCAGATTAAGAATACTCAAATTGGCCAGAACAGCTGCAGGACTCACGAAAGTTTCATTTTGAATACTTACTATTAATGCTCCTTCCACTGAACCATCATTGGCTACAACCTCCCTGAATACACTATTGGAAAAGCTGTATTGGAAAATTTCATCCTCTGGGACAATGTTATCTGTCACGATGAAAAGTCTCGCTCCACTTGGGTCTAATGCCAAGCCATTGCCATAAGGAGTCTCCGATGACAATGAAAAAGTAGTGCCATCGTGTGTAACACCCGAAGTGATATCATAAGGATTTGTTAAGCTATACTGCTCAATACCTTGATTTGTGCCACTTAATACTAAAAGCTTACTTCCACCCGGACCAAATGCAATAGCTCGTGGCGATGGTGCTGTACTAGTTACAAAAAGTGGACTTCCATCAAAAGTAACCCCTGAAGTAATATCGAAAGGTGTTGAAAGGCTATACTGGTTAATGTTTTGCAAATTAAGACCTGCGACATAGAGCTTAGTCCCAGTTGGATTAAATGTAAGGTGTCTAGTGAATAAATTTTCACTACTTACACTTAGTGGATTACCGTCATTAGTGATCCCTGACGTAATATCAAAAGGATTCGTCAAGGTATATTGGTAGATTTCATCAGAAGCATTCCCTAAAAGGAACAGTTTTGTTCCGTCTGAATTAAACGCAACACCTTCAGGTTCGCTATCCTCAGTTGCTATATTAAAGGGGCTTCCGTCAAAAGTGACACCTGAGGTAATGTCAAATGGCGTAGACAAACTATATTGATTAATGACGTCACCAAGATTTCCAGTAACAAAAACCCTATCTCCAGTAGCACTAAATGCTAAACTCGTTGGATTTGAATCTTCAGCTGTAATGGTGAAAGGAGATCCATCATATACAGGAGGGTTATTGATAATATCAATAGATGCAGCGTACGTCAGCGATGGTAGAGTAGCTGCACTGGAAGCCAAGAAAGTCGCTCCTGTGATTGTACCATTGTTTTCATTGGCCGAGCGATCAACTGTGAGTGTACCTGCGCCTTCGTCAAATGGGTAATAAGCCACTAAACTGGGTTGCGCCACCGAAAGATCAACAGGTGTAAAACGATCAGAAAAATCCGATTTGGCAAAATCCCAAACTTTGATTTCATCCATTTCTGCTCGTGCATAAAAATCTGTTCCTTGATTTGCTCCAACAAACAAATCAGAAGTTCCTGAGATCGCCGTTTCATTATGAGACACATTCAAAACGCCATCTATATAAAGTCTGGTTACTGCTCCATCCGTGGTTGCCGCTATGTGGTGCCATTGATCATCAAGTAAATTAATAGTCGACTCATCGATTGCACTATTATTCCCAGAAGACTGATCAAAAAATGCCAAAATACGTCCTTCTGTGTATCTTCCTACATATATTCCCGCACCGCCAAATTGCGCAAGAAGTTGGGTCGCTGTATTAGTCGAGTTCAATTTAATCCACAATTCCACCGACATGGGTGGAGACACTCCTGGGTTATTAGTAGTCACATAGTCATCTACCCCATCAAAACTCAGTGCTTGTCCAGGGAAAGGTTTGGTAGTAGCAAACTCTGGATTACTGGATTGCTCCGTAATCGCACCATTATAGGATTCTATCAAATAGAAGCCACCACTATTGAGTCCCACATTGTCTACGAAGGTGGTTACATCTGCGGCTACTTCACCTACGATCTGGGTGTTGGTCAAAAAAGTTGCAACGTCTGAGCGGATAATTCTGTATCCTTGTTCATTGGCTCCATCTGTCCAGTTGAGTTGGATTTGTGTGTCTGAAATACTTCTTGCTATTAAACCAACAGGTGTATCAGGAGTTGCTCCTTGTTGCATTGCTTCGGAAGAAGATACGATGGATGCTCCGTTGTTTGTGCCATGATTATTGTTGACTGAGCGGTCATAGAGGGTAGTACCTGCTTTCTCATCAAATTGGTAGTACGCTACCAGACCATCTTCGTTTCCATCGAGTTCAAAGTCTTTGTTGTCGGCTATTTCTTGAGCGGTACGCGTGGTGTTCCAGATGCGTACTTCGTCTATAGAGCCATTGAAAAAGCCTGCAGCATTATCCCTTGACCCAATATCCATGGTATTCAAAGTTTTAATACTTCCTGTTAAGGAGTTTACGGTCGGTGTTGTAGCAACACTAGTCCCGTCAACAAATATTAATAACCCTGAAGCATTGCTTCCTCCATCATAAGTAAGAGCAACATGATGCCATAAACCGTCATTCCAAATGGCATTATCCGTGACAACAAGCATATTATCAGCAGACCCATTATCACTACTTAAAAGAACTCTTATTTGCCCATTATTTACATATAAGTGATACCCTCTTTCTGTACTACTTTGTTCCGAATTTCCCACTAAAAAAGTTTGAGCTGCACTAGACGTGCTAAACCAAGCTTCAACTGTAAATGGATCACTTGTATCAAAGGCAACATCTTCAAAATAACTAAACGTAATGTTGTCATTCACCCCATCAAAACTATAAGCCGATCCCGGATCAGGTTTGGACTGGGCGTATTTTACAGTAGAATACACTGATGGCGTAGAGCCAGGAAGGTCTGCTCTTACTCTGTAGAAATAATCTGTTTCTGGTGTGAGGCTAGTATTGTCTGTGTAGCTCGTAACTCCTGCTCCTACGGTAAATGGAGTTTCTTCACCTGCAAAGGCCCCCGTAGCAGAACGTTCGATGGTAAACCCTACCTCGTTCTCAGAATTGCCTTTCCATTGCAGGTCTATTTGGAAGGCATTGTCTTGTGTAACTAGCTCTGTGGGAGCAGTTGCGCTGGATTGTACATAGTTGGGCGAACCAGAAGGTGTTCCGTTGTTGGTATTGGTACTTCTGTCAAAGACTGTTGCGCCTGTAGTGTTTTCATCAAAGGGGTAGTAGGCTACAAGGTTTGGTTCATTTCCTTGGAGAGATACGAAGCGATCTGAGAAGTCGGTTTTGGTGGTATTCCAGATTCGAATTTCATCAATACTCCCATTAACAGGCTGCGCTCCAGAGTTCAGGTTTCCAAGTGTAACTGCTGCGGACTGTGATTGAGGTGTTCCGCTAAAACTTTGAGTTGACTCTAAAATTCCATCTACAAAGAGATTTACAGATTGTAATGAATAATCAAAGGTTGCAGCCAAATGATGCCAATTACCATCCGTGACTGTCGTAGTTCCTATGGCAATTGCATTTGTGGTAGACCCGTCAATTGCTGCTGCCGCTTTTCCTGGGTTGCCCGTCCAATTAACACCCAAAGACCAATACTGGGTAGCTCCATCAGATTTAATAGCCAATCGACCCAATGAAGCCGAATTTGAAGTGTTAATCCACCCTTCTATGGTAATTTGATTTGATTGAAATTGTGGATCATCAGGCACTGAAACAAGCTGAGTACCATTCACATTCATTGCATAACCCGGATAACCTTCCGTAGTAGCAAACTCAGTGGCAGAAACAGTTGAATCAGTATTGTTACGTGACCAAAGCCTAAAGAAGTATCCAACATCCGATCCAATAGACACTAGTTGGATATCTGCATTACCTCCTGCTACTTGACTGCCAACAATAGCCGCAAAGTCATCTGTAGCAGACCATTCTATGAGATAGTCATCATTGTCGTTAGCTACATCTGTCCATTCTAGTTGGATCTGAGTAGTAGACGTTCTGTATGCTATTAGATCGGTTGGTGCCACTGGAGCTACGCCGCTTTGGAGGGCTCCTGAAGTAACCCAGTTGGAAACAGATCCTGTTTTTGCAAAACCATTCATCGTTCCGTTTAATCCATTTCCTGACAAATCAAGTATTTCTGGTGCGCCAAGAGCCGAATTATCTGCGCTTGCCAGTCCTTCGTCCAAACGATAATAGGCTACCAAATTACTTTCAGCACCTGTGAGCGTACTGAATCTATTAGCGTTCAATTCACTAAGCGTTCTATCACCATTCCAGACACGAATTTCATCTAGCTGTCCTGTATACGCACCTACGCCATTGTTGTAAGAACCTATTTCAAAGTTTGCAGTACCAGACGCATTTCCATCCAATGCTCCACTTACATCAAAGACACCATCGATATAAATGGACCCCACACCTGCCACTCTTTTACAGAGTACATGATGCCAATTATTATCACTTACTCCCGCGCCAGAGGTAAGGGCGCCAATGGTTCCACCAGGTAATTCAAAATAGATCTTATCCCCAGCAAGTGCAACACGCCACCAAGTACCAGTACTTCGTTTAGAAATGATGGCCGTATTGGTTCCCAAAGTTTTCATCCAAAACTCCACCGCGAAATCACCTGTTCCGAAATTCATAGATTCTGGATTTGGAACAGACACAAAGTCACCAGCCCCATCAAATGCCAAAGCACTTCCTGGCGTAATCATAAACTCAACCGGCTCAGAATAAGGACTCGTAAACGCTCCCTCCGTAAATCGTAATCGGTAGTAGAGTTTTTGCCCAACGTAAGAGGTAAGATCTTCTACCAAAAAGAACGATTCTCCTGCCGGATCAGAGACCGCAATGTCTGTGGCTACTGTTGTTGTAAATGCCTGATCTGTTGCTATGTCTATTGTAACACTTTGCGCACTTGGTATAGCCGACCAATTAGCAGTGAAGCCGTTAACAGATGCATCGGTGGCTTGATAACTCTTTGGTGCCATCGCTTCTGATGGCGTCCACTCATTGCCGACCATATTGGTGAGAGTGCCATCATTGTTTCCTGCTAGGTCAGGAAGTATGCTTCCAATGGTTTCGTCGAAACGGTAATAGGCAACAAGACCCGTCTCATTGCCTTGCAAGACACTGTAAAGTGAGCTTTGAATTTCCGCAATTGTTCGTGCAACATTCCATATCCTGAATTCATCCATTAGACCATTGAAAGGATTCGATCCAGCTGTAGCCAGCCTACCAAATTCCAAGGGGTCTGGTGACGTTGTATAATTGGTAAAAGTTCCGCTTACGTTTACTGAAGCATCTTCTACACCATTCACATAAATTCTTACAGTGGTTCCGTCAAAGGTTCCAGCCAAATGATACCAGGTATTATTGGCTAGTATAGTGCTTGCCTCACCATTGACTCCCGTCCAAGTGTTGGCATCATTGGCTATCATGTATCGCAACTTCTGGTTCTGTATGGATATGCTAATGTCCCCTGCAGTAACCGCACCTAAGCTCCTACTTATCATATATTTAGTTCCCGACACATCATCGAAGTAAAACCACCCTTCAATGGTTTGCTGTAGGAAATCTAGAGTCGGATTATCCGCTATTGTTATCAAATCATCCACCCCATCGAAAGCCAAAGCATTACCCGGTGTGACCATAAACTCCACAGTCTCGGAATAAGGACTTATAAAAGATCCATCCGTAAATCGCAATCTGTAATAAAGCTTTTGTCCAGTATAAGTAGAAAGGTCTTGAGTTACGAAGAAGGAACTTCCTGTAGGATTTGAGACTGCCAGATTTGTGGCTACAGTCGTAGTAAAAGCCTGATCAGTGGCAATGTCAATCGTCACGCTTTGCGCGTTTGGAATAGCAAGCCAATTGGCAGTGAAGCCATTGACGGATGCGTCTGTGGCTTGGTAGGTAGTTGGGGCCATTGCTCCGGAAGGAGTCCACTCTGTACCAGCCATATTGGTGAGTGTTCCGTCATAAGTTCCTACAAGATCGGAAAGGGTCGTTACTGTGGTTTCGTCAAAACGATAATAGGAAATCAAACCAGCCTCTGTACCTGAAAGTGTGGTGTACTGTCGGCTTTGAATATCGGTGGCCGTTAAGGTATTCGCCCAAAGGCGCATTTCGTCCAATTGCCCATCTATATAGTTTCCATCTCCTCCACCATTGGCACTTATTGCATACGGGTTAGTGGTGGAGTGCGTACTTGCTGGAATTGTTCCTGTAAAAACTAGGGGTTCTTCTTGTCCATTTAAATACAACTTTACCTTATCAGCATTTGCAGCTCCTGCACCATCATAAGTTACCGTCAAATGATACCACTTATTCAAATCAATCAGGTTTTCAGTAGTATTAGCATAGGTAGTTGCCCCATTTTCCAGAAATATTTCAAAGTCATCAAAACCAGCTCTTCCACTATTGCTCGTAGCTACTGAAATCCTAGCTCCTCCACCTGAATATCCTGCAAGTGGGTTCCCAAAAAAGACCACTTGATTATATGATTCCATCCTGAACCAGGTTTCAAAAGAGAAGTTAGCTGTGCTTTGTAGCTCAACAATTGGACCCACAGCTATATAATCATTTACCCCATCAAAATCCAAAGCATTACCAGGCGTGACCATAAACTCCACTGGGTCAGAATATGGACTTGTAAATGTCCCTTCCGTAAAACGTAATCTGTAGTAGAGCTTTTGTCCTGTGTAAGATGATAGATCTTGTGCCACGAAGAATGAACTGTCCGTAGGGTTGGATACGGAAATGTTTGTAGCAAAAGGACTTAAGAAATCTGCATTATCGTCAATGTCAATAGTAACAGTTTGTGCATTTGGTATGGCTGACCAATTGGCGGTGAAGCCATTGATAGAAGCATCAGTAGCTTGGTAGATTGTTGGAGCCATTGCACCAGATGCCGTCCACTCATCTCCGCTGAATCCTGAAGTCGTGCCATCATTGTTGTTAGGCGATAAGTCTTCAACGAGGGTACCAGAAGTCTCGTCAAATCGATAGTAGAATAGTAAATCTTCTTCCTGCCCAGTCAGTGTGTTGTAAAGATTACTTTGAATTTCTGAAGGAATACGAACATCCGACCATACTCTGATCTCATCCATTTGGCCTCCCCACCAGCTGATGCTATTATGAGCACCAATGGACACAAAGTTGCCCCCTGTATAATCAGCAACAGAACTTGCTTGATCTACTTGTATACCGTTGCGATAAAGGGTCATTACATCTGAGACCGCATCGTAAGTCACCGCTACATGTTGCCAAACGCCAAAAGGCATTGGATCTGGGTCCTGCACAGCGTTGAACCCTCCACCATGTCCTGAGGATAATTGATAATTGTACGCTGACGGGGCGAATAGTGCATGGTTGCCCGTTGAGCCACCAGATATGATATTGTTATCAAGGCCGTTGGCATCCGGTAAGAGTAGCCACACCTCCTTGGTATAGCTGGTATTCATTACGTTACCAACATCTATATAATCAGTCGTGCCATTAAACTCTAGTGCATTCCCCGGTGTAACCATAAACTCGCCCTGGGTAAAATTCCCGCCATCGTAACCAAGCGCAAAATATAATTTTTGATTCGGATAAGAAGAAAGGTCTTGCGCTACGAAGTATGAACTGCCTGTCGGGTTGGATACGGAAACGTTTGTTGCAAAAGGACTTAAGAAATCTGCATTATCGTCAATGTCAATAGTAACAGTTTGTGCATTTGGTATGGCTGACCAATTGGCGGTGAAGCCATTGATAGAAGCATCAGTGGCTTGGTAAGCTGTTGGGGCTTGTGCGCCAGAGGCTACCCAGTTCGAGCTACTTCCAGTAAGACTAAATGGACCAGATAATGTACCGTGTAGATCACTTCCACCTCGGTCAATAAGTAAATCAATAGAAGCGTTCGAGCCTTCTGAAATGCCTTGGTTAAAGCCAAAATACTGATACAGGTTTGGATCGGCAGAAGAAATCCCACCGTAAGCATCAGATTGGATTTCTGTCTGAGTTCTGGCAACATTCCAGATCGCGACTTCATCCATTTTGCCATTAAAAAAGCTGCTTCCTCCAGCGGTAAAAGCATTAGCGCCTAAATACGCACTGGTAGTGCTACCATAAACAAGATTACCCGTCTGTATATTTTGAGCTGCTAATTGACCATCGATATACAATGTAATATTTGACCCGTCATAGACAGCAGCTACATGTACCCATTGATTAATAAAGTCATTAGTAATATCTATTTCATGTTGTACCGATACATATCCATTTGAAGTAGAGGTTCCAAACTCTAAGAAATTTGGTCCTTGAAACCAAAGTCCTAACTCTGGAAGGGCTGACACCTCCTGTTGAGAATAAATTCTTGTAAAATTAGAGTTTGTATTGATCCAAGCCTCGAATGTGAATTGATCCGTAACCAGTTCAAATGTTGGTATCTCTACATAATCATTCACCCCGTCAAAATCCAAAGCATTTTGAGGGAGACTAGCGTCAATCACAAAAGGACTAGAAGCAGCATTTTCATTGCCTGTCAAATCAGTAACATGCCCTACCTCAACGAAAATGCTTACATCTCCATCCAGCGTGGGATAGACATCTGCGGTAAAAGTAATATTGTCACTGGTAAAGGAGTTGGTCAAAGTCCCGTTGATAATCGCTACGTCTTCTACCTTCCAGCCAACTACCTCTTCATCAAATGTAAAGGTGATTGAGAATGGACTTAGTGTTGTAGTGCTGGATTCCGTGCTGGTGATTGTAACAGTTGGATCAGTGACATCCAATACCCCCGGAGCTCCTACACCGTGAGTTGCTAACACATAATCGGTAGCATTGTCCATGGTGCTCATATCACCATCCTGAGCGCCATCATTGGTCGCCAAGTCAGGAATGATATCATCTCCAGAGCCATCAGCGAAATTATAATAAAGCGAAAGATCCGGCTCTGTGCCGTTCAACTCTACATCTTTAAAAGCACTAATCTGAGCAGCTGATCTGGCGACATCCCAAACTCTAATTTCATCTAGCTGACCTGCCCAGTCAGAATCACCGTTTTCGGTACTCCCAACTCGTATACTTGAGGCAGTAACATCAAAAACATCAGTTCCTGATTGTGTATCCTCTTCTACACCATTTACATAAAGCTTCAGGTTGGAACCATCAAAAGTAAAGGCCAAGTGATACCATGTATTAATGGTGGGTATTGTTGAAGATGTAACAGTCAAATTTGCATCTGTAACATCATTTAAAACCTGAGCATAAAAAGTGCTATTATCTGTATAAGAAAGCACAAAGTCACGATTAGTCCCTCCCCATTTACTGATTACTGTGGCCGGGCCTGTAGAGGACGGTGTTAATGTATTCAAGTAAACCCAGGCTTCTGCTGTAAACTCTGTGTTTAAAGTAGTCTTAGTTGTAGATAAATATTGCCCAGAGCCGTTGAAATCTAAGGCATAATCTAATTTGGAATCCCCATTTATAGTCCATCCATAAGTATTAATCAAGGTAGAACGTGCAGCTTGTCCTACAGAAGAGAAAGTAAGTCCTGTGGCTCCCAATGTGACACCAGTTGGAATGGTCTCCGTAGCTCCATTGTCATCTGCCCAACCAATCAATGTTGCATCATAGTTGGCAACAGAAAGTGCGGTGTTATTAAGCGACATTTGGCTTCCTGAAGATGAAATATCCCAATTGCCCAAATTCTGATCAAAAGCGGTAGCGCCATTGAACATGATATTCATTGCTGACATACTAGAGACATCCCACCCACTTATATCTTGATTAAATGAAGTGGCATTTTCAAACATACTATTGGCAAATAGTACTCCACCCATCTGGAAGTTGCTAATGTCTTGATTGAAGGCAGAAGCACCACTAAACATAAAACGTGTTACTTGCAAACTGCTTGTTATCCAAGAATTCAATGGTTGATTAAATGCGCTCGCCCCGATAAACATCCTATCCATATCGGATACATTACTTACATCCCAATTATTTATGTTTCCATTGAAACTAGTACACAAATAAAACATACCATACAAACTAGTTAAACTAGATAAGTCAGGTGCGTCAATGGCGTTATAGGTTAGGTTAGTACATCCACGAAATGCATTTTCCATACTTGTCCATGCTATATCTCCCCATTGCTCAATGGTCTGTATTTTGTCTTTGTCTCCTGAATTATTGAAGTTTATTCTTGGGAAGTCACCTGTAATAGAGACCGTATATGTCCCTGCGGTAGTATAAACATGTGATGGGGATACATCAGTAGTTACTGCTTCGGAATTACCGTCACCCCAGTCCACCGTATAGTTATAGGTCTCTCCTGTAAAAGTTGGAATAGTAACAGACTCACTTGCCGTGGTAGTTTCCCATGTGGTGATGAATGGATCAATAGCTAAATAAGTCACCGCATATTGTGATGCTGGACTAATGTTGGCATTTCCTGTTATATCAGTAAAAGTTCCGATACCCAAGTCGACAGTCACACTTCCGTCAATTGTTGGGGTAATGTCAGCTGTCCATGAAATGTTGTCGCCAGTAAGCAAATTGGAAGGAGTTCCGTTACTCACAGCCAAATCAGAAATGTCAAGATTGGTTACCGCTTCTGAAAAGGTCAATGTAATCTGGAAAGGAGAATCACTCGTGGTAGAAACAGGTCCGGTAATGCTCGAAACAGTTGGAGGGGTGGTGTCAAGAACACCTGCCAAGGCAACACCATGTGTAGCTGTAATCCAATCCGAATTATCCATACTTACACCTAAAGTGCCGTCAAGCCCAGCAAGTCCCTCTGCATTGTCTGTAGTTGTTCCTGCTCCTTCGCTAAACGGGTAATAAGCTAGCAAATTAGGTTCTCCTCCACTCAACTCTACATCTTTAAAAGCTTGAATCTGAGATTCTGTTCGAACCACATCCCATGCCCTCAGTTCATCAATACTCCCTTGGAATGGGTTGGAATTTGAGCTCCCATAATTCCCTATAGCTCGATCCAATGCATTTACTCCCATTGTTGCTACATGGGCGACCGTATGATCCAAACTCCCGTTAATGTACATTTTGGCAGTGCTGCCATCCCAAGTGACAGCTACATGTGTCCAAGTGTTTTGCGGAATGGAAGATATCGAGGCAACCCCCGAACCTGTCCAAGAGCTACCATCTCCTATGTGGAACCACATTTTATGGCTTGGGTCTATGCCCCATGAATTGACAACATCTTTTGAAAAAATCTCATTATACACCGCAGAAGTCTCTGTGTAATAAACCCACGCCTCCATAGTTAAAGCAGATAAGCCTTCAATGTTATCGCCAACATTTACATCGTCATCCACACCATCAAAATCTAGGGCGAAGTTCAAATCAACAGGAGCAGTCGAACTTACCCATGGTGGAGTACCGTGATCAGCATTTAGATCTTTGATCGTTCCATCATTGGTGCCACCGCCAGCTGTCGCTAGATCATTTACAGTAACTCCTGTATTCTCATCAAAATTGTAATAAACCAACAAATTAGATTCACTTGAAGGGCTCGCAACAGTTTTGTTGTATTCAGCACCTATTACTCCAGATCGGTCCACGTTCCAAATCTTGAACTCATCGATAACTGCATTGATACATTCTGAAGGGGTACCGTCTCCATCTGCTCCTAAATACCATGTAGTATAATTGGAAATTGACGAGGCATTGGGAACACCTGTCAGTGTTTCTATCAAGGACCCGTTCTTATAAATGCCAATCGTTGTTCCTCCCGAATAGATGAGGGCCACATGTACCCAGGTATTTGTTTCAAAAATTCCTGTGGTCGCAGCGGTCACGCGTCCATAGGGAAATTCACTGAAAATAACATGCATCCCGCCATTGCTACCATTGATCTCCCATGAAACATTCCCATTTGCAGCTCCAAGGAGGCGATCATTGTTCGCGTCCCCTCCTTGCCAGTAAACCCATGATTCTATAGTGAAAGCTGACATTGAACCTATATTTCCAAACTGGACATTGTCATTCGATCCATCAAGATCAAGGGCACTATTTTGACCAAAATGATCGAGTGAGGTGAAGAGAAAAGCAAATAAGATTGTAAGTCTTGTGAAATTTTTAAGGGTAAAATTCTTCATCAGCGGTTGGTTATAGCGGTGATTGCCAATACATTAACTGTTTTAGTTTCGTATCAGCGCATAATATCAACCTATAAAAGTAAATGATTCCTTTTAGCTAGCCTTAAAAAAATGATATTTTAAAAGGGTTATTTCATACGTTCGTCGAAATGTCTATCATCGTTAGACAAAAAAGGGCCTTCCAATAGCTTCCTTTGGTGTGTCATACCAAACCCCTAACGCTCATGTCTATCTCCATTGATCAGAGCCACCCATGCCCCAAAGTGCATTTTCCCATGAAAATTTTATCTCTCCCTCCTCTTGCTATGTCCTTTCCCAATTTTTAGAATCATCACTTTAGAGTAGAAAAATTCCACAGATCAAACCCTGGTATCGTGGTGTCAACCAACAAGATTTTACACTTTCAGCAATAATTGGTGTTAAATTACCCTTGAAGCAAAATTTGTTTGCTTCAAAAAATATTAGTTAATTTATATTTTCTATTAAAAAATTCCAGTTTGCCATGAATATACGTCTGACAGGTATTCTCCTCATTTTGATATGCGCAGGAACCACGAGTGCACAACAATACGAATTTGAAAGTAAGAAGGCTGAGAAGCTATACCTCAAGCTTGAGGAGTACTACGAATATGGGGATTATGACAAAATTCTGAAAAGCGAAGGAGACATCACTACGATGTTCCTCGGCAAAAAAGATACGCTAGGAGCTTTGATGCATGGCTTCTTAGGTGAAGCGTACTTGTATTGGGAAAACGATCTAACCACAAGTCTTGATTTCTATGAAAAAGAATATGCTCTCAGAACAGAGTTGGGACAGCAAGGCGAAGACATTCGAAATCTTATTTTCAACCTCGGATATATTCAAGATGAACTCGGTTATTATGCCAAAACGGAGGATCTATACTTACAGCTCCTAGGCATTGAAGCAGACCTTTCTGGTATTAAGAGCGAAGACTATTTTGTTTCCGCCTCATCACTACTTGATCATTATGTATTCACTGAGGAGTATGAAAAAGGATTGAAATTGGCTGATAAGCTAGGAAAAAATGTAGAAAAGAGAAGTACAAATGAGGCCCTCCTATATAGGTTCCAAGGGGACTTCTATCAAATATCTGGATCAAATAAGAAATCTGAAAAAGCTTTACTAGAAGCTCTAGCAATACAGAAAGAAAATGGGGAGTATGCCTCGGTAGAATATGTTTCCTTTCTGAATAGTCTCGCAGGTCTTTACACCCAAATAGGTAAATACCCTGTTGCAGAAGAAATCTATCAAGAGGCAATATCTATTTTGAGCAGAATGACAGAGGGAATATATGATGAGTACGAAGTTCTCTTAAAAGGAAATCTAGCAAGTATTTATCACTTTTTAGGGAACTATGAATTAGCGGAAAAAATCTATCTGGAAAACTTAGCTTGGGATGAAGAGTTCTACGGCAAGCAATCATTCGCTTATGCTTTGGACGTTTATAACCTCGCCGTTAATTACAGGAAAGCTCAGGAATATGAAAAAGCTCAGGAATACTTCAATCTAGCTGCAGGAATATTTGAAACAGAATTTGGAACAGAAAGCCTCTACTATACGAGAGTATTCCAAAACCTCACTGCTGTTTATACTGCGACTCGTGAGCTAAATAAAGCAGTTAGTTACGGTATCAAAGCAACTCAGCTTGCAGATGTGTCAGCGAAAGATAATGAAAAGGAAATGGCGTACTCAAATTACTTCTTGGGAGATGCCTTACTAACTCAAGGGGATTTAGAAAAAGCTGAAGTCTATCATAGCAAGGCTCTTGAGTTGCGTAAAAAATCGGTTGGTAAGAATCATTCCGAATATGCCCTCAGCACCAATAAGTTGGCCATTCTTAACTGGAAAAAAGAAAAGTACTCCGAGGCATTGAAATTCTACAGAGAGACTTTCGATAACTACTTTGATCAGATCAACATGGTCTTCCCAATTTTAAGTGAAGATGAAAAGTCAAAATTCTATTACAACAATCTTCGTCCAAGCTTTGAGCAATACAACTCTTTTATTGTTGAAACTAGCTCTGAAAATAAAGCGCTTCTCGGAGATATGTACGATTATCAGTTGGCAACAAAAGGGCTAATCCTATATGCCAGTAATAAAGTTAAAGATGCAATTCTAAATAGTAAGGACTCTACATTGATTGCAAAATATAACTTGTGGATCTCCCAAAAAGAAAGATTGGCAAAGCTGTTTAGTGCTTCCGAAATTCCGGCGGAAGAAAGAAATAAGGAAATTGAAGAACTAAATGTTTCTTCAAATGCCATTGAAAAAGAGTTAAGTAAGGGGTCTGCTGTATTCGCGGAAAACGCAACGGCTAGAAAGCTAACGTGGAAGGATATTCAAGCCAAACTTAAGCCCGGCGAAGCTGCAGTAGAAATCATCCGTTTCAGAGACTTTTCTCCCGATTCTGCAGGGGTGTTTACAGATGAGGTTTATTACGCCGCACTCATCGTAACTGATAAAACGGAAGAATATCCCGAAATGGTCTTGATGAAAAACGGTAAGTTGATGGAGTCAAAATACCTCTCTAACTACCGCAACGCCATCAAATACAAAATCGATGAAGACTTTTCATATCGCCTTTTCTGGAGACCAATAGCTAACAAGCTTGGCGGAATTAATAAGGTCTATTTATCTCCTGATGGCGTTTTCAATCAAGTCAGTATTTATACACTCAGAAATCCAGCAACAGGAAACTTCACGTTGGACGAATTAGAAATTCAATTGGTCACTAATACCAAAGACTTGGTGGCGTTCAACAACACAAATAAAAGTCTTCAGGACAAGTCATTCTTATTCGGGTACCCTAATTACAACATGGGAGTCATCGATAGTAAAGCAGAAGAATCTGGTACCGAAGCTTCAGAAATCGTAAAAGCAGCGGCGGATGGTAGAAGTATCAGCAGAGGTGGAGAAAGAGGCGTACGTGGAGCGAGAGGAGCAGAAGGTGACTTGGGTGAACTTGCAAATGCTGGTTCACTTCCTAGAGGCATCAGAGGAAATATGTTGAGGTATATGAGATCCAATCAAATGCTTTCATTGTTACCGGGTACTAAAAAAGAAGTAAACCTTATTGATAGCTTATTTGCTAACGCAAGTACCTCAGTTACGAAATATCTCAGCAATGATGCACTAGAAGATAGTATCAAGATGGTACATAGCCCTAAGACACTTCACATTGCCACCCATGGTTTCTTTTTGGAGTCAGACGATGAGCACGAAGGAGGTAAAGACTCCTATGTTCAGAATCCTCTTCTTAGATCTGGGCTTATCTTAGCTGGAGCCAACAGTTACATTGCCGAAGGAGTCATCTCTGACGATATCAAGCACAATGAAGATGGTATTCTCACGGCTTTTGAAGCCATGAACCTAGACCTTAGTAATACCGAACTTGTTGTCCTTTCTGCTTGCGAAACAGGTCTCGGAGAAGTGAAAAACGGTGAAGGTGTTTATGGTCTCCAAAGAGCCTTCCAAGTAGCTGGCGCAGATGCTATCATTATGTCCATGTGGACTGTTGATGATGATGCTACTCAGGAACTAATGACCATATTCTACGAAGAATGGTTAAGCGGAAAAACTAAGCAAGAGGCTTTCATTATCGCTCAAAAAAGATTGAAAGACAAGTGGAAGTCTCCATATTACTGGGGAGCATTTGTCATGGTGGGGATTTAATACAAACCATTATTCGTACTTATTCTAAAGGCTCTGAGTTTCAGAGCTTTTTTTATACCCCCCTGAGTCAATGTTTCTCAGATTGTCTAATTTCATAGCGTGGAAAGTCTGTCAAAAAACAATTATGCAGGATATAAGTATTTGGAGAAGCGCCTTTTCGAATATGTCTGTCTGATCGTTTTCATTCTTGCCGCTTATTTAGCTATTCAAGCCTCCTTAAATACAGGTGGTAAAGTTCAAATTACCATTGCAGAGTTAATCTTCTCATTCCTTGGCCTCAGTTTTTTCATTCTTTCTAAAAAAGGATTTTTCAATTATGTGCGGCTTCCACTTATCTTCCTGTTGATAACCGCATTTATCTACTTCTGGTTTAGCATAGGTGGGTACAAAAGCAACATGTCTGTTGCAAGCACAATGATTGGAATTATGGTCATTGTCATTGGACCTAAAAAATATAAATTCCACTTGCTCATCCTTTTTTTGTCATTATTGGCTTTGCTGACCTACATTCAATCCACCCACCCAGAACTCATTGATCTTTCCTTCGCAGATAAAGATTTCCGCCCACTTAACTTCACCATATTGACATTTTTGACATTGTTTATTAGCTACTATGTCAAGGCGCAGTATGACAATGATAGAACACTGCTATTCGAACAAAACAATGATCTCGAGTCCCTCAATGACAAACTCAACGATACGAATGAGGAATTACAAAGGGTGATCGAAAACCTAAATACAACCAAGGATCAATTAATCCAGTCTGAAAAAATGGCCTCTGTAGGGCGTATTACGGCAGGGTTGGCACACGAGCTTAACAACCCACTAAACTATGTGTCTGGTGGAATCATGCCAATTACCAATAACCTGAAGGAGATTAAAAAAACAATTGACAAAGACACTCCGAAAGAAATTTTGGATTCTTTTGAAGAAACGGAACTTCTACTCAAAAACATGTCAGAGGGTTCTTCAAAAATTTCAAACGTAATCGCCAATCTCGTCAAGATTTCACCTCAACGCGATTTTTCAGATTATAAGAAATTCAACCTTTCAATCTCTGTAATCGAAGATATCAAGCAATTCAAAAAGTTGTTTCCAAAAATCGAAGTAAAGAATAACATCAATCAAAACATCTTCATCATTGGGAGAATACTGGAAGTACGTCAAGCATTCAATTACCTGCTGGAAAATGCCACAGATGCCACCAGCGAATTATCAGATCCCAAGGTAGAAATTAACTTGTCCAATGAAAATGAATACATAGCTCTTGAAATTTCAAACAATGGTTCCCCAGTAGAAGAGCATATTGCTACCAAAATGTATGAACCCTTTTTTACCACAAAGGATAGCAGCAAACACCTCGGACTTGGACTATATTTCGTCTATAGTATAATCGTCAAACACAGTGGGAGCATCACATATTCCAGACAGAATAACCTATCCAGCTTTAAGCTGGTCTTCCCTAAGGGATAACGGTTAAATGATGTGATGTTAGTTAGGCTGATCTTTATGAATAATAGAAAAGATTCCGTTTTATGGGTTTATTAAATAATTTAATCATTCCAAAAAATACGCTTCACTTTTGATATGACAAATCAGAGCACAGAACCGTCTGCCGAATTGCCTAATCTTGAAAAAAAGCTATTCGAATATCTCTGTATCATCCAGTGTGTGCTTCTCCTCTGTTTGATCATCCAAGACATTATTCTATTTGGTTTTTCTTGGATAATTCTGGCTGATATAGTCGTTTCCGCTATCGGACTTCTCTTTTTCTACTTATCTAGATACAGAGGAATATTTAATCCGCTAAGAATTCCGATTATCCTATTCATGATGACCGCCATTGTGTTTTTCTGGGTATCCCTTGGTGGTTATTCTGGACTTCTATCAGTAATCGCCTTGGCAATAGGGCTTGTGATAATCTTCATTGCACCAGTAAAGAACCGGCTTATTTACGCAAGTGTAATTCCCCTCGAAATCGTCATTCTCACTGTTCTCCAAAGTTCAGGCATCATTGAAACTGGTGAATATCCTCCAGCTGCCGTGCCTTTAAATTACGTGCTTTTTTCTCTGAGTACACTTAGCCTTGCCTATCTAATGAAAGTGGAGTTTGATAGTGAGCGCTCTAAAAGAGAGCAACAGAATAACAGGCTCAATGAGCTAAATTATGCACTGAAAACTACGATAAGTGAAAAAGAGGACTACATCGAAAAGCTGAGCTCAACTCAAGTAAAACTGGTAGAATCAGAAAAAATGGCAACCCTTGGTCGTCTCACTGCCGGCTTAGCGCACGAATTGAACAATCCTCTTAATTTCATCAGTGGAAGTGTGGTGCCAATACAAAATGACCTTGCCGAAATCAAAGAACACCTCACTGCAAAACAATACGAACAACTTCAGCCGTCCATAGAAGAAGCATCTAGGTTATTGGAGAACATAAAAGAAGGTTCCCAAAGGTCAACGGATGTAATCAATAACCTATTAAGGATTTCGCCCAAGAATAGGCAGCAAGACCTTACGGAAGTAGATGTAAGTGAGTTGACAAAACGAACATGTTTACTAATAGAAAATGCATTCCCGCAGATCTCTATTTCATTTGATAGCAAAGAAGAATCTGTCTGCCTTGCTAACCATACGGAGATCAATCAAGTACTCCTTAACCTTCTAAATAATGCAACTGAAGCAGTCAAAAAAGTAAAGAATCCAAAGATTAAGGTGACGGTATCCAACACCGCAACACGTGTAAAAATAATAATTATTGACAATGGCAAAGGCGTGGCTCAAAAGCATAGACATCACATATTTGAGCCTTTCTTTACGACCAAAGAAGAAGGTCGGGGCACAGGGCTGGGACTTTACATTTCCTATGGAATCATAAAAAAGCATGATGGAGATCTCTCATATCTGCACAAGCCAAAAGGAGCTTGTTTTGAGATTGATTTACCTTTGATCTAAACTTCTGATATACATTCTCTGTTAACTGCTCAAAACCATTTCATGAAAACTTACCTTATCACCATTCCATTAATCGTCCTTCTTGCGATGATTGATTCTCCTAAGACAATGTCTTCATCTGGAAAGATTGATTCAAACATTGCTCAATGCCATAGCACGACTCAGGAATTTGTCAATCTTGCCGAAGATCCTGCATTTGGTGAAATTCACCTTGACCCTTACGAGCTCACGCTTCAGGATGCGAAAGGTAAAATGATCACTTACGATGTAACTGATGGCAAGAAAGCCAATGCATATTTTATCCCATCTAAAAAGAAGAGCAAGGAATATTTGTTCGTCATTCACGAATGGTATGGACTCAATGATTTTGTGAAATCTCAATCCGACATCTTCTCAGAGAAATTCAAAAACATGAATATTGTCGCCCTTGACTTATATGATGGTAATGTTGCTGACAATAGAGAAGACGCAAAAACTTATATGCAGGCCGTAAAGACAGAAAGAGCGGTGGCAATTATCGCTGGAGCACAATCATTTGTTGGTGGTGAGGCGGCTATTTATACCGTTGGTTGGTGCTTTGGTGGCGGCTGGTCACTTCAGACCGCTATCGAAATGGGAACTCAGGCTAAAGGAGCCATTATGTTTTATGGGATGCCAGAAAATGATATCGAAAGGCTAAGCTCCTTGAAGTGCGATGTGTTAGGAATATTCGCCACACAAGACCAATGGATCAATCAAAAAGTAGCAGATACTTTTAAGGAAAACATGTCCAAAACGTCAAACAAACTAACCTTAAAGTCTTATGATGCAGACCATGGGTTTGCCAATCCGAGCAACCCAATCTATAACGAAAAAGCTGCTAATGATGCTTATCAGCAAATGACCGCTTTTATTGCTGCCAGGAGATAATATCAGATTTCTTTTACGTAGCAGTTGAACTACCTTTACTGCTATGAGTGACAACAAAAAACTATTCTTACTTGATGCAATGGCGCTCATTTATAGAGCTCATTTTGCATTGAGTAAAAACCCAAGAATTACCTCTGCTGGACTTGATTCTGGAGCTATTATGGGCTTCACCAATACCTTGTTAGAGATCATCAAAAAGCAAAAACCCTCACATATTGGAGTGGCATTTGATACGCACGCACCTACATTTCGCCACATCGAATACCCAGAATATAAAGGCACCAGACAAGCTCAGCCTGAGGAAATAAAAATAGCTATCCCTTACTGCAAGAAGATTGTGGAAGGATTCAATATTCCTATTCTTGAACTTGACGGATTTGAGGCGGATGATCTGATCGGGACACTAGCCAAAAAAGCTTCGAAAGAAGGGTTTGAGGTCTACATGATGACTCCTGATAAGGATTTTGCACAGCTCGTTGAGGAAAAAATATTCCTTTATAAACCTGCCTATATGGGTAATGGCGTTGATATTTTAGGCATCCCAGAAGTTCTAGCCAAATTTGATATTCAGAATGTAGACCAAGTAAGAGATGTACTTGGGCTCAAAGGAGATGCAGTAGATAATATTCCTGGAATCCCTGGTGTGGGAGACAAAACAGCGTCTAAGCTCCTCAAAGAATACGGTACGGTAGAGAATATTGTTGCCAATGCGGATCAACTCAAAGGGGCACTACAAAAAAGAGTTCAGGAATTCGGCGAACAAGGAATCTTCTCCAAAAAATTAGCCACCATCAACATAGAGTCTCCAGTTGATTTTGACGAAAATCAACTCAAGCTATCTGACCCTATTGCAGACATTCTGAATCCAATCTTTGATGAGCTTGAACTTCGGACTATCTCCAAACGTGTTTTTGGTGAGCCTGCTGCTGAGAAAGAAGCAGGGCAACTTGGGCTGTTTGGGGTTGCTCTAGACAGCTCTCCAAGTAAAGAAAAGCTGGAAGACAAAAAGTCAAATTATCACTTAGTGAGCACCAAAGAAGAACGAGCTTCATTAATAGAAAAACTCGCCAAGCGCAAGGAGTTTTGCTTTGATACAGAAACTACCAGTCTGGAATCTGTGGAAGCAAAACTCGTAGGGATAGCCTTTTGCTATCAGAAAGGTGAGGCTTTCTATGTGCCCGTTCCAGAAGCAGATGATGAAGCTCAGGTAGTCGTTGATGAATTCAAAGACCTCCTCGAAGATGAAAAATCGGTTAAAATTGGTCAAAACCTCAAGTATGACATACAGATCCTCCGAAACTATGGCGTAACGCTCAAAGGGGAGATTTTTGATACGATGCTCGCTCATTATCTTATTGATCCGGAAACTCAGCACAACATGGACGTGCTCGCTGAGAACTATCTCAACTATACGCCAATTTCCTATTCAGATCTTGCAGGTAAGGGTAAGACCGAAAAGAAACTTCGTGATATTGATATCGAATTAGTCAAGAACTATGCATGTGAAGATGCAGACATCACATTCCAGTTGAAAGAAGTCTTAGAGAAAGAAGTCAAGGAGCTAAAGCTCGAAAAACTACTTGACGATATCGAGGAACCATTGTCTTATGTGCTTGCAGATATGGAGTATGAAGGCGTGAAAATCGACGAGGCTGCACTTGCGGTAATGTCTAAAGAACTGGAAAAAGAAAGCCTTCGGGCTCAAACTGAAATTTTCCAGATAGCCGGTACAGAATTCAATATTGGCTCTCCTAAGCAACTCGGAGAAATTTTATTTGACAGGCTGAAGCTCATTGATAATCCGAAAAAAACTAAGACTGGACAATATGCCACTGGTGAGGAAATCTTATCAAAACTTGCTGACGAACACGAGATTGCTGATAAAATCCTAGAGTTTCGAGAATATCAAAAACTTAAATCCACTTATGTCGATGCTTTGCCGAAGATGGTGAGCATTATCGACGGGAGAGTCCATACCGACTATCGCCAAACCGTGGCTGCTACCGGTCGCTTGAGCTCTAATAATCCTAACCTTCAAAATATCCCGATCCGAACAGCAAAAGGTCGTGAAATAAGAAAAGCCTTTATTCCAAGAGGTAAGGATTACGTCATCATGGCGGCTGATTATTCGCAAATTGAATTGAGAATTATGGCTTCTTTCTCTGGCGATGAAAGCATGACTCAAGCCTTCAAAGACGGTGTAGATATTCACTCTAATACCGCCAGTAAAGTATTCAAAGTGCCACTTGCGGATGTGGATACAGCAATGCGCCGAAAAGCGAAAGAAGTAAACTTTGGAATTATCTATGGAATTTCGGCCTTTGGGCTATCCCAAAACCTTAACATCTCACGGGGCGAAGCAAGCGAAATCATCGAGGCATATTTTACAGAGTTTCCAAAAGTAAAATCCTATATGGATGGCATCATTGAGCAAGCTCGCAAGGATGAGTTTGTAGAAACAATACTCGGTAGAAGACGATATCTGCGAAACATCAATGCTAAGAATTTCACCATGCGCGGTTTCGCTGAGCGAAATGCGATCAATGCACCAATCCAGGGAAGTGCAGCAGATATGATCAAGCTCGCCATGATCAATATTCAAAACTGGATGAAAGCCGAAAGCCTCAAATCTAAAATGATCATGCAAGTACATGATGAACTGGTTTTTGACGCACATAAAGATGAATTAGAACGACTAAAATCTAAAGTTGACGAATTCATGCGTACAGCTATGGAGCTAGATGTGCCAATGGAAATTGGCATTGGTGAAGGAAATAACTGGCTTGAGGCACATTAATAGTAATTATTCAAATGGAAAAAGCACCTAACCTAAGCGAGATTAAAAGAGCGCATCAGCGTATCTCCAATTTTATCACCCAAACACAAGTGATGACCTCTCATTCTATTGACGAAATGACTGGGTGCAATGTGTTCTTCAAGTGCGAAAACTTTCAGAAGGTGGGTGCCTTCAAGATGCGAGGAGCATCCAATATGATTATGGGTTTTAGGCCGGAAGAAAGAGTAAATGGTTTTGCCACTCACTCATCAGGAAACCATGCCCAAGCGGTGGCCCTAGCAGCCATGTTAGCAGGTACCAAGTCCTACATCGTCATGCCCAAAAACAGCTCAAGTGTAAAAATAAAGGCAACTAAGCACTATGGAGGGGAAGTCATTCTCTGTGAGCCAAATGACAAGTCACGCTCTGAAACTTGTGATGCTATCATTAAAAAGACAGGAGCGATTTTCATCCCTCCTTTTGATGATTACCGAATCATAGCTGGTCAAGCAACTTGTGCTAAAGAGTTTATTGAAGAAGTAGAATCTTTAGAGGTTATTTTGGTCCCAGTAGGTGGTGGAGGTTTAGCGGCAGGCACCGCTTTGGTCGCCAATATGTTGGATCCTAACATGGAAGTGATCCTAGCTGAACCTGAAGGAGCTGACGATACTTATCAATCACTCAAAAAAGGAAAGATTGTCCCGAATAAGCGTGTCAACACCATCGCGGATGGATTGAGAACGACTATTGGTACACGAAACTTTGAGATCATCAAAGAGCATGTGAAAGAGATCATCACCGTCTCTGAAGAAGAAATTATTGACGCCATGCGTATTATCTGGGAACGAATGAAAATTATCATCGAGCCTTCCTGTGCGGTGCCTTTTGCCGCTTTATTAAAAAACAAAGAGAAATTCGAAGGGAAACAAGTGGGCATAATCCTGACAGGTGGAAACGTTGACTTAGAAAATCTTCCATTCTAAGGACTATCATTAGTGATCCACTAACCTCATATCGTGAAAAGACAATTCTTTGTAGTCGCCAATCCAGCTTCTGGCAATAGTAAAAGGCTTGATCATATTCTCAACGAACTGGTCGACTTCTTCACTAATAAGCGGTTTAAATACGAAGTTTTTCTAACGCAGAAATCAAGAAATGCTTGGAAGACCGTAGAGAAAAATTTTGATGCCTCTTTTACTGATCTAGTAATCATTGGTGGAGACGGCACCATCAATGAGGCCATCAACGGGCTAAACCATGACGTCCCAGTATCTATCATCCCAAATGGCACAGGGAACGACTATATTAAAATGCTCAACTTAGGAGATTCTCTGCGCGAGCAACTCCATATTTTGGACAAGGGCAAAATCATATCCGTCGATGTTGGTGTTTGCAATGGTCGTAAATTTCTCAATGGGGTTGGTGTCGGTTTCGATGGGCAGATCGTAGCAGACATGCTCGGTAAGAAATCTATTCTCAAAGGGCCAGCCAAATATTATTATCACGTCCTAAGTATTCTGGCCACTTACAAATCAAGACTATTCAGCTATCAAGTAAATGATGAAAAGCGAAGTAACGATTTGATTCTTCTATGCATCTCCAAAGGTTCCACTTTTGGCGGAAGTTTTGTTCTAGCCCCAAATGCCAAACTTGACGATGGCAAACTTCACGTCTGTGAAATAGGTAAAATTAGCGGTATCAAGAGGTTTCTCAATATCCACCGCTTGCAAGGAGGTACTCATGCTGCGTTGAAAGCTGTCTCTCTTTACACCTGCGATACACTTACAATTGAAGCCAACTTACAACTCCAGTCGCACATAGACGGTGAAGCTTTTGGTCAGCCACCGTTTGAGTTTGGACTCGTGAAAGCTGGTTTGAAGGTGAAAGTGAAGGGATGACCTTTCAGACTATCTTCCTTTTTTCTTAAGGTTCTGTTTCCTCTTCAAATACATATACATTCCAGCGGCACCAGCAATTATCAGCAAGGATATAAACTGGGAGTGAGATAATACCTCGTCAATAATAAACCCACGTCTTACATCTCCGCGGAATATTTCGATAACCGATCTGCCGATGGCATACAAAATGATGTAAACCATAAATAGCTGACCATCAAATCTCTTGTGCCGCTTGACCATGATGAGCACCACCAACACGAGTAAGATCATCGTTATTTCATAAAGTGGGGTTGGATGTAGTGCTACTCCGAGTGGTTCTGCCTGACTGACAGGATCAGTATAAGTAACACCGAGTGGACTATCCGTTGGCAAACCATAGCAGCATCCTGCTAAGAAACAGCCCATTCTTCCACAAATATGTACGAGACAAGCAGTAATCGCCAGTCTATCCATCATTGGCCAGACAGGCCATTTTTCCTTACGGAAATACCAGACGGTTACCGGTATTACAAAGAGCAATGAGCCGTAAAAAACAAATCCCGTCCTAAAGCCCTTGACCATGCGTGAAGGTTCGCTGAAATAATAACTAGGGTCTTCAAAATAAAAGAAAAGCTTACCACCAATAAACGCTGCGAGAATAACGAAAATGGCAAGATTCTGAATTTTCTCCGGCTCAATATTCAGGTCTCTCTTGACGGTAGTGGACATATAAAAATACCCTACAATCGCCCCGAGCATAATCATGAAGCCATAACCATGAATGGTAAATCCGCCAATAGTAAAAAGTTCTGGATGCATATTCTTTGTGTTTTCTTTATTGACTCAATATTACTTGAAAGGGTTGTTTCCTTTGTTAATAGAACTATCAAAAACTCTAATCGCAATGACATCTGCCACAGCTGTAATTTCTCCATTCACTGAGGCCTCACAAGTCATCACCGTCTTCTTTCCTTTTACCTCAGTCACTTTCGCTCGAAGTATGATAGGCTTGTCGTTAGGTGTGGGTTTGAGATACTTAACCGTGATTGTCCCTGTTGCATACCTATACTCAGGAGAAGAGTCAAGAGACCGGCCTTCTCTTCGATAAGCATCTGCCATAGATGTGCACATACAATGACAATCTATGATGGTAGCCATGATCCCTCCGTTCAGTAGGTTAGCCCAGCCATGATACTTTTCTTCTGAGTTCCATACGCAGACAGAATCGTCAGCTTCCCAGTAGCTTTTGACATGAAGCCCTTCATCATTGCGCTTACCACATCCAAAACATACATTTTCGGGCATAAAATCTTGAAAGTATTCCTTTATCATGATGCGCTCTTCTCTCCTTTATTATGGGGGTCTCCCATCTATGCGATAAATTTATGTATTAATTAACAACAAATCCCTCCTCATGATCCATACACTAGACCTTCAGTTCCTCGGTCTTCAGGAAGCCATCGGTTCATTCCTTATAGAAACCAACGATGGTCCAGTACTCATTGAAACAGGACCGTATTCCACATTTTCAAATTTGGACATTGCTATTCAAAAGGTCGGGTTTCAGGTCTCAGATATTAAGCACGTATTACTCACGCACATCCACTTTGATCATGCTGGAGCCGCTTGGGCTTTCGCCAAATATGGAGCAAAGATCTATGTACATCCATTTGGAGCACCACACCTCGCTGAGCCTTCCAAACTTTACAATTCTGCCAAGATGATCTATGGTGAGGAAATGGAACGACTATGGGGTATAATGGAAAATATCGCACCAGACCAAATCATCTCTCCTACTCATGGGGAAGAGGTGACACTGGGTGACAAAACTTTCAAAGCACTCCACACCCCTGGACACGCCAAGCATCACATAGCATGGCAACTTGAAGATGTAATATTCACAGGAGATGTAGCGGGCGTGAAAATCGGAGAAGGTCCGGTTGTTCCTCCATGTCCTCCACCAGATATCAATCTAGAGGATTGGAACGCATCGTTGGATATCATCCTTGACTCGGGCGCCACGCAACTTTATCTCACGCACTTTGATGCTGTCCATAATGTGCAAAAACATATCTCAGCACTCAGGATTATTCTAAACGACTGGGCACAGTGGGTAAAAGCCAAATGGGAAAGTGGGCTAACCGCTGAGGAGATTACCCCTGCGTTTTCAGAATATACTGCCAATCAGCTCCGGGCTCAAGGAGTCAATGAACTTGGCGTAAAGCAATACGCAGCGGCTAACCCAAGTTGGATGAGTGTCGCCGGACTTATTCGGTATTGGAAGAAGAGAGCTTCGAAATAGGTTCGTTTATTTGATGTAAATCTCTCCCTCTGCTGACGATCATCATATTTTAAATGTGACATCTGGAGTACATTCATTGCATCAAGAAAAAGTCTAATGTTATGAAAAATATCCTTGTCCCCACAGATTTTTCGGAGTGTGCCGAACATGCTTTAAACGTAGCTATCAAGCTTGGGAGGAAGTTTGATTCCGAATTGCACTTGTATCATGCGCTCAACGTTCCAATTGATTGGGCTCATCTCGACTTCTCTCAAAACTTGGTGTTCCCAAAGTTGTCTGAGCAGAAAGATCAGGTAAACCAACAGCTTCAGGAGCTAGCCAAGAAAGTTGAGCTAGAAGGGTTGACTTGCGTTACGCATCTAAACTATGATAACTCTAAAGAAGCCATTACCAAATACGCCAATGAAAAAGCCATTAGCCTAATTGTCATGGGATCGCACGGCGCTAAGGGAGCCAAAGAATTATTCATTGGAACCAACGCACAATTCGTGGTGAGGAACTCTGAAATCCCAGTATTGGTAATCAAGAACAAAGTTGAATATTTAGACGCTCCTGATGTCCTGTTCGTTTCAGATTTTCGCGATGAAATGATTCCTCCTTTTGAGCATGTGGTAAGTTTTGCAGAACAAATTGGAGCCAAGATTCACTTGCTGCATATCAATACTCCCTCAGAGTTCAAAAGATCTTGGGTTATTGAAGAGCGGATGGAAAGTTTCGTCGCACTCGCTTCAAATCACCTCGGTTCAGTAAAGGTCATTGACGCTCTGTTTTTCGAAGAAGGTCTAGAGCATTATTGTCAGACACATCTCAATAGCCTGATAGCTATTGCAACACATCACCGAAAAGGACTCTCAAGAGCGTTCGTTGGCAGCCTTACCGAAACGATTGTGAATCGTGTGAATGTACCAGTAATGAGCTTTCCCATTAATACTCCAGACTATCATATCAGATAATCAGTTGAGTTTCATTCGAAGATTAAAAAATGCGCATTTTCAAAGGATAGGCGCGTTTTCTTCTATTTTGATTCTTTAACCGCAATTATGCAATAGAGACCTATTGCATAAACAGACGATCTGAAAATCCGTCAGTGAAGTATTTTATGAATTCCCTATTTGGTGATTCTCAAATGCCTGGACGGCCGTAGCGGTTAACCCTGACAAAATGCTATTCCCAGCATTTTTGTCAATTATTCATTTTTCTAACGAATAATCCGAGTTTAACTTCGTCACCATTAACCAACCCAAGTACCCAATGCAAAAAGCCTCTTTATTTCTAATTGTCATCGCCTTGGTGGCTAGCTGCGGTACCAAAAATCAATCTTGGGATGTCAAATCTCCAGATGACTCTATATCTGTCAGCTTCTTGTTTCAGGATGGAAGACCGGCTTATTTGATAAAATATAAGAATCAGGTTCAAATAGATACTTCTTACTTGTCTTTTGATTTCGAAAACCAACCCCGGTTAGGAGAAAACCTTGTAGTAATGTCAGCTGGGATAACTTCTTTTGAGGAGACTTGGGAAATGTCTTGGGGTGAGCAAAGACTAGTCGACAACAATTACAATCAACTGCGAATAAGACTACAAGAGCAAGTGGAACCAAAACGGAATTTCGATCTTGTATTCAGAGTGTTTGATGATGGAATTGGCTTCAGGTACGAGTTTCCCGAACAAGCCGCATTCGCTAATGGGGTGGTGATCATGGATGAAAACTCAGCGTTTAACCTGACTGCCAATCACAAGGTATGGTGGATTCCAGGAGATTGGGACATCTACGAATATCTCTACAACACTACGCCATTTTCTGAAATTGACGCAAAGTCTAAGTTCATAGCTGGTGATCATTTGGGTCAGGTTTACATTCCAGAAAATGCAGTTAATACCCCCGTGACTATGAAGACGGCTGAGGGAGTTTACTTAAGCTTTCACGAGGCTGACCTTACTAATTACGCTGGAATGACGCTTAAAGTAGATACCGAAAACTTAAATATGGTAAGCGAACTGGTCGGAAACAAAAGTGGCGTCAAGGTAAAAACTGAAGCTCCATTCAATACGCCTTGGAGAACAGTGCAAATAGCCAACCGCGCCGGAGACCTTATTGAGTCTAAACTGATCGTTAATCTCAACGACCCCAATGTAGTTAGTGACATTTCCGATTGGTTCCAACCTGTGAAATACCTTGGTATTTGGTGGGATATGCATCTCGGTATCAAGAGCTGGGATTTAGCAAGTGGTAAGCATGCGGCTACTACAGAATACACGAAGGAGCTAATAGATTTCGCTTCTGAGAATGGTCTTGGCGGAGTGTTAGTTGAAGGGTGGAATACGGGCTGGGAAACATGGACTCATCCAGACATGCGTGATACGATCTTTGATTTTACCACGGCATATCCAGATTATGATATCGAGGAAGTGGCAAGATATGGTGCAGAAAAAGGAGTGGGATTATTCATGCACCATGAAACTTCCGGGTCTGTGGGAAGATATGAAGAGCGCATGGATACTGCCTATCAATTAATGGAAAAACTAGGTATCCACGCGGTAAAAACAGGATATGTAGGTACGGTCATCCCAGATGGAGAGTATCACCACGGACAATGGATGGTAAATCACTATCAAAAAACTGTAGAGTATGGCGCAAAGTATAAAGTGGCCATCAACATGCATGAGCCAATCAAAGCCACCGGAAAAAGAAGAACCTATCCCAACGAAATATCAAGGGAAGGTGTAAGGGGTCAGGAGTACAATGCTTGGGCAGATGGAGGAGCATCTCCACCAGATCACTTGCCAATAGTTGCATTTACAAGAATGCTTGCCGGACCGATTGATTACACTCCAGGGATATTCAACTTGAGCTTGTTGCCCTTCAAGGAGGATCACCCAATCAAATCTACACTAGCACAGCAGCTCGCCCTTTATGTGGTGATCTATAGCCCAATCCAAATGGCGGCAGACTTGATTCAGTATTACAAAGACCAGCCGGCTTTTCAGTTTATCAGAGATGTGGCAGTGGACTGGGAGCATACGATAGTACTAGATGGAGAGGTAGGAGATTTTGTAGTCATTGCTCGTCAGGAAAAAGGAAGTGATAACTGGTTTGTTGGAGGAATCACTGACGAGATCTCGCGCGACTTTACGGTGACCTTTGATTTCTTAGAAGAAGGCAAAACCTATACAGCGAAGGTTTACCAAGACACAGAAGAAACCAAGTACATCGGTAATCCAACTGCTATTTCAATTACAGAACAAGCAATAACCAAAGGAGATCAGCTCACTTTCACAATGGCAGAAGCTGGGGGATTCGCCTTGAGTTTGATGGTAGAGTAGGTCTTATTCCTCCTGAGCGTGATGAGTCTATTGAAGCTCGAAGAGACCATATCACGTTCGGGTTATCGCTGACCTATATTTTCTGTTTCTTAATCTGCTGATGCCCGTAGCACCATACCCAAGATTCTCCTGGCTCTGCAGACGAGGCTATTGGGTGACTATGGGTATAATAGTGCTTCGTCATATGGGTCTTGGGAGAGGAATCACAACAGAGCGTGACGCCACAGGTTTGACAGGTACGCAAGTGAACCCATTTGCTTCCCGTCTTCACGCACTCCTCACATTCGTAAGCTTTTGCCTCCTTTATTTCTCCGATGGCATCTAAGTGTTCGCAACTCATAATTTTAGTTTTCTGCTAAATATTCATGTACAAATTTGATAGCCATGCTACCTTCTCCCACTGCTGATGCCACCCGATTCATAGCGCCGGCTCTTACATCCCCAGCAGCAAAAATTCCTGGAATACAGGTCTCCAATAAAAATGGCTCACGATCAAGCTTCCATACTTTTTTGAAATTATCGTACTTGGTTAACGAGTTCCCTGTCTCCAAAAAGCCTCTTGGATCTTTCAATAAAGATAATTGCAGCCAGTCCGTGATTGGTTTTGCCCCAATGAAAATAAATAGTGCTGCCGCAGGAACCTTCTTGACCTCTTTGCTATGAGTGTCTTGCAATTCAATGAAATGAAGCCTGTCTTCTCCCAAAACCTCCACCAGCTCCGTGTGACCGAGCACATGGATATTGTCCGTATTAGCAATCTGGTCGATCAAATATTGAGACATACTAGAGGACAAATCAGGTTTGCGAACCACGATATATACATTCTTGGCAAACTTTGAAAGATACATGGCTGCCTGACCGGCACTATTCCCTCCTCCTACCATGTATACATCTTCACCCTTACATGCTCCCGCTTCGGTCGTCGCAGCGCCATAGTAGATACCCGCACCGGTAAAATCGTCTATCCCTTTCGCTGGGTGCTTGCGGTAGTCCACGCCCGTTGTGACAATCACACTTTTGGTGTTAATAACAGACCCGTCTTTCAGCGTTAAAATCTTATAATTATCCCTCACCTCTAGTTTCTCAACTTCTTGAGGAGATAAAAACTCAATACCAAAACGAGTTGCTTGAGTTATTGCTCGATGAGATAATTCTGCGCCGCTAAGTCCTTTTGGGAAACCGAGATAATTCTCAATCCTCGAGCTAGTTCCAGCCTGTCCTCCTGGAGCTCTCTTTTCGATTAGCAAGGTATTGAGCCCTTCCGATCCTCCATATACAGCTGATGCTAACCCTGCTGGTCCTGCACCAATGATGGCAACATCGTACATTTTTTGCTTCGCCTGAACATTCATCCCTGTTTTATTCCCTATTTCCGTAAGCGTAGGGTTCTTAAGATAGCTGCCATCTTCAAAGAATACGACAGGAAGATCCGCACGCTCAATCGCATTGATTTGGGTAAGTTGATCTGCCTCTTCTGAACTTTCTATATCCAGCCATTGATATGGAATCAAGTTTCCGGATAGGAAATCCTTGATATGATGAGATTTTGGCGACCATTGAAAACCGATAATTTTTATCCCTTCGAATTCTGGTCGGTAATTATTCTGCCACTCATCTAATTGATCATTGATCACAGGATAAAGCTTCTCCTCTGGCGGATCCCAAGGCTTCATGAGATAATAATCAAGTTGCACATCATTGATTGCTTTGATTGCAGCGTCGGTATCAGAGTAGGCTGTCAATAATATTCTTTTAGCCTCAGGGTAAAATGTTTTGGCTTGCTCCAAAAACTCTACTCCAAGCATCTCTGGCATCTTCTGGTCTGAGATAAAAAGAGCCACAACATCGCCTTTATTCTTCAAATCTCTGAGAGCTTCTAACCCTTCTTTAGCAGACTCAGTTGCTAGTATTTTATAATTACTTCTGTACTCCGATCTGATATCTCTGGTGACCGCTTTGAGTACAGCAGGATCATCATCGATTAGAAATATGATTGGCTTTTTCATAACTTATTTGATAGGAATGCAAATTTTGAATTCTGTTTTTCCCGGCTCAGTTTCAAAAGTGATTGAACCATTGTGCTGTGTAACAATCTGATGGACAACCTCCATTCCCAGACCTGTTCCTTGACCAATTGATTTTGTAGTAAAGAATGGATCAAAAACCTTTCCTTGTGCAGACTCGGGGATTCCAGAGCCTGAATCTGCTATGAAAACATTTACGAACTGACCGTCCTGAACTGTTCGAATCGTTAGTTCCTTGGTTTCTGATTCTTCCATTGCATCAATGGCATTATCGATAACATTCGTCCAAACTTGATTCATTTCACTTACCAATATGCACGGTTTAGCTATTTCGAAATCAAATTCCTTTCGAACCTTGATTTGATTCTTTTTGATTTTATGGTTGAGCATTGCCAAGGTGTTGTCAAGTCCAATATGCACATCAGTTGCCTTTTTCTCTGGAGCCTGATCCATATGGGTATAGCTTTTCACGGAAGTGACTAGCGTATTAATTCGCTGCGAAGCATCCTTAATTTCATCAACCAAACTATCCGTGACAAGCATTTGGTTGAACCAATGAATGACTGGCTGCAAATCCTTCGACTGTACTTGAGTAGCGATCTTATCCATATCGTCCATGTCAAAACCAAAGGCAGCAAGGTTTTCTGCAACCTCTTCGGCATCTTCAATTTCGTTCTCCTCTAACCAATCAAGCAGTTCATCTTCTAGAGATGACTTCTCCATCATGCTCAACTTAGGCTTCTCTGAAGACATTTTATCAAACAAAATCTTATTGGCAATATCCACTTGCTCGTCTGTCATCGTGATTTTTATCACCTTTTTAAACCCTTCCGGAATCTGCTTCAAATGCTTTCCGAGGTTTTGAGCACTTCTTAAAATTGCGGCGGATGGATTATTAAGTTCATGTGCGAGCCCGGCGGAAAGCTTACCAAGCGCCATCATCTTGTCATTTTGTTGTTGTGACTTTGTGAAATCCCTTATCCTACTACTCATAGTATGTACTAGTGCTGTAGTCAGCTCTACATTATCAACAATCATCTCTCGAAACTTAGTTTTTGGTAACATCAGCGTTGTAGTGGAATTAGTTACCTCAGCATAACCAAAAGCCTTGTCTGCTCTCGAATAAGGCAAATTGCCGGTGATGGCATATTTCTCTAGGGTGGCCACCTTTCTAAATTGATTGCCTTGCTTTGCTTTGATTACGGCTTGACCTTCCAGAATAATAATGAGAGAATCAATAGAATCTCCAGGCTGAAATATCAGCCCTCCAGTATCATAAGTCTTGATTTCTCCTTCATCTAGTAGCCATTGCAGCTGCGACTTGGGTACATTCTTAAACTCAGGGATTTCTTGGAGCGTGGTTAGTGCAGTCATCAATGTTTTTAGTTTGATCTAACGCAGATCAAATTAAAGGTTTAATATGACAATCAGCAATGTCCCAATCAGGACTAAAAGCCTAAAGGAAAATTATGTAAGCACTAGGAGCTTGCCTTTTGCAGCATTGCTTTCCATGTATTCATGAGCCTCTACTATTTGATCCAAAGAAAATACACGATCAATATTTGGGTTAATCTCACCACTCTCTACTGCGGTAAGAAATTCATTCAACGCATCAACAGTCAAATTCGATGCTTCACCAGAATACATCGTCAATTTACCCAATGATGGAATATCTCCCATTGGGGAGAAATCCTTCAAAGTCCACTCGTTACCAAGGATGCCAGTCATACAGACCGTACCCCCTTTGCTGATACACTTAAGAGAATCCTTAAGGGTTACTGTTCCTACTAGTTCCAAAACTTTATTGACTCCCTCAGGGAGTATATTTCTAACCAATTCCGCTATTTCCCCATTGTCAATTATAACATGATCCGCTCCATTTTCTTTTAGAAACTGGACTTTAGCTGGGTTTCGTGTAGTCGAAATAACAGTAAGTCCCTGATGTTTGGCTAGTTGGCAAGCCATCATTCCAATAGAGGATGTTCCTCCTCTAATTAATAAAGTTTCGTCTTTCTTGATCTCAAGCGCTTGATTAAGTGATCCATATACAGTTTGAAACATCTCAGGTAAAGCACCTACAACTTTCCATGGCAAATCACTCTTAAAAGGAATAACAACCTCTTTCGGGACTAATGTGTACTCGGCATAACCTCCATCAAAAAACCGTCCCATTCCACCCATAAGGGCAATGACTTTTTGTCCCTTTTTATAAGTCGAACTTGGGTCTTCTTCAACAAACCCTGCACACTCAATTCCTTGGATTCTAGGAAACTCAACTCCTGGAGAGTCTCCTTTTCTGGTAAACATCTCAGAACGATTTAGCCCAAAAGCTTTCACTTTGATAAGAACCCAACCTTCTTTGACTATTGGTTTAGAAACCTCTCTTATTTCAATGACCGACGGCAGTCCGGCTTTGGTTGTTACAGCTGCTTTCATCCCCGAAGCTTGTCTAGGAGATTATTTAATTGCTCCGTTTCGTTCTCTGTCAGGTTTTGATAAATCGAGTCTATTCGTTCTCGTTCTTCATCCATATGCTCACAAAGCGCATGTCCTTTGTAAGAAATAGTGATATCCACAAGTCTTTTGTCTGTTTTCGAAACTTCCTTAAGTACCAACTCTTTTTTTACCAAACGATCAACTATTCTTGAAACTCCAGCATTTTTCTCCATCATTCGATCCAGAATTTGAGAAGTAGTAAAGGAGTGAGGAAAAGCGCTTCTGAGAATTCGTAACACATTATGCTGCTGGGGAGTCAACTCAAATTTTCCATATAACTCCTGTAATCTATCATAGGCCCAATAATGCGTGTATATCAAATTAGTGCTAAGCTTATGTCGCTCGGAGACAAACGCCTCTACTCTTATTTCCTCTTCTATTCTCATGCTAATTACTAGATTATCATGTAAATCTAGGTCTTGATAATGATTAGTCATTGAATATTAACAGGGATTTTCAATACAGAACAGACTAAATTTAGAGATATGAAAAAAGTATTGATCTTTCTTTCCATAGTCATTATACTATTTGCGGCATTAGTTCTAAACATCTTGTATTCAGGAGGCTTTTTTAGAAAAATTATTTCAAAGAACACGGATAAAATTATTCAGAATTTACGTATCAGCGGGGCAGAAGATATTGCTATCAGTCGTAGTGATAATTTTATCATTATCTCCTCAGATGATCGTGCCTCTCGAAGAGACGGAATACCGATACAAGGTGGACTGTATTATGTAGACTTAACTGCCCAGCCATATTCTTCAAGACTGCTGGATTTCAAATTCGCAAAGCCGTTTTATCCCCATGGTATATCTCTTCTCAAACTCGACTCTGGCTATCAACTTTTGGTTATTAACCATTTCGATGGTAAGCATACCATTGAGAGGTTTTTATTGAATAACGGCACATTAACTCACCAAGAGACTTTGAAGGATAAATCATTGGTTAGCCCAAATGATATTATTGCTGATTCTCCAGTAAGTTTTTACTTCACGAATGATCATCATTACCAACCTGGGTTCATGCGCATTTTGGAGGATTATCTTGGTCTTAAGAAATCGGGAATTGTTTACTTCAATGGTTATACTTACAGTGCAGTTGCATCCGGCATAGCCTATGCAAATGGTATCAATATCGATCAAGAACGGAACTTAATGTTCGTTGCTTCTCCTCGTAATTTCCTGTTGAAAGTTTTTAAGATTAATTCTGACAAATCATTATCATTCGTTGAGGACATCCCGACTGGCACTGGGGTGGACAACATAGAGTTTGATGAACTTGGAAATCTCTGGATCGGGTGCCACCCAAACTTGCTCACCTTTGCTAGTTACTCCAAAGGCAATAGCCCAATCTCACCATCTGAGATTATTAAAATCGATTATAAGGACAAAGGCCATTATGAATTGGAGTCTGTCTTTGTGGACGATGGTCAAAACATATCGTCATCCACTGTGGCTGTTCCTCACAAGGAAAAGGTTTTTGTAGGAACTGTTATGGATGATAAAGTTGTCATTTTAGAATTGAATTAGACCATCATTAACCTATGGTTTTACACCTTGCCTTTCCTCTTTAATCAATGTTCAGCCATCGTGTGATCTTCTATTATAATGTGGCACTCGCTCTTTAATAGCTTTCCTAGTTTGATTATGATAAAAGACTTGTCGGGTTATCAAAAAGAACCCACCAGTTGAATATTCCACGAATTATATTAATCGTTAAGCGTACTTTTGCCGCATGTCAGAATTACTAGAACCGAACACATTCAAAATCAGAGTTCGCCAGCTCATTAAGGATGCCTTTATGATGCTTGTTGGCGTGGGTTGTGCGGTGATTGGGCTTGAAAGTTTTCTGTTGCCAAACGATGTGTTGGATGGAGGTGTTACGGGTATTTCACTCCTCTTGGCGGTAGTAACAGAAGGTCGACCTTCGATATACATCTTCCTAATCAACATCCCATTTCTCATCATGGGTTGGAAGCAAATTGGCAGGAGCTTCGCAATAAAAAGTTTTCTGAGTATTTCCCTCTTAGCTCTTGTAGTTTATCATTTTCACTTTCCGGTAATTACCGAAGAGCCGCTCCTTGTCGCTGTATTTGGCGGGTTATTTCTTGGTATGGGAATCGGCTTTTCCATACGGGGTGGAGCAATCATCGACGGAACAGAGGTTTTAGCAATATACCTTGGTAAGAAAATTGGCTTTTCAGTTGGAGAGCTTATTCTGGTCTTTAACGTAATCATCTTTACAGTCGCGGCATATTTGATCTCAGTAGAAACAGCACTTTATTCTGTCATTACATATTTCGCAGCTTCGAGAACGGTGGATTTCATTTTGGAGGGTTTTGAAGAATACATTGGAGTCACAATCATCTCTGATAAGCACATTAAAATTCGACAAATGATCCTTACAGACTTACGTCGGGGAGCTACCATATACCATGGAAGCAAAGGCTTTAGTCTAGAGCAAAAGAAAGCTGCCGAAACCAATATTTTATATACTGTGATCACGCGTTTGGAGGTATCGAGACTGGAGGCCCAAATCGATATGATCGATCCAAGTGCCTTCCTTGTAATGTCTAAAGTGAAGGATATACGTGGAGGAAGGATAAAGAAGCTTCCTCTCAAAAAACTCAAAGGAGTAACAAAGAAAAAGTCAAAAGTTTTATAGCATCCTTACTAGTTATTCGCTAGCCAAAATACTCTTCTATTGAGGCATCAATTCTTAGTGGTGAGTGCTTCTTTGCCTCAAGGCTAATTTCCCCAAGCAGTCAGCACAAGGTTGCGAGATCCTCCATAGTTCCGATGTTCGCATAGGTATATTCCCTGCCATGTCCCAAGATTTAAGCGTCCATTGGTGATAGGGATTTGAACCGATGACCCAAGTAATGAAGCTTTGATGTGAGCTGGCATATCGTCAGGCCCTTCATAAGTATGTTGATAATAACTCGCGTTTTCAGGAATCATCTCGTTCATATGAGATTCAAAATCCGATCGTACTGTGGGATCGGCATTCTCATTGATAGTTAGGGAAGCGGATGTATGTTGGATAAATACCTGCAACATCCCAACATCTATTTCTTTGATCTCAGGTAGAGCCTTGGTTACCTCACTGGTAATTAAATGAAATCCCCTTGAATAGGCACTTAATCGAAGTGTTTTCTGGAACGTTTTCATTTCTGATCTATTCTCTCGAATGCGCCTATGTCTGGTTGACTATCTCGAGAAACTCCTTTTAAGTCATCTAATATCAATGACTCTACTGCCTTATCTCTAGCAAAAGCTAGAGAATCCAATTGGAAATCAAAAGTAAACGGATCGATGAAGCCAGGAAAATTTCGCTCCTGAGAAGTGAAGTTATTGGTCCATTTCATTTCTGATTTGATGATGTTTGACACTAGTGTAGTGTCTATGGTCGCGTCATCCGCATCACTAATGAAAAGTTGCTCTGCTCCTTCTCCCCAAATAATGCTATTGGTCATAGAGAGCGATAGATTTTCTAGCAACAACTCTCCATCAGGGTGTTCCAGATTATTCGAGAATTGAACCATAGGATCATCATTGATGAAGAAGCTGGAAGAATTGGTCAGTGTACAATGTTCCAATTGATAATTACCTCCAGCAAATCCTCCAAACAAAAACCCTCCTACATTATATATTTCTGTATTGTAAGCATAAACATTCGAAGAAAAAGCCAACACCCCCGCAGTAGACATATGCCTGATACTCGTGTGATCAATTTGTAAGTCTACTTGTTGTTCAGATTTCTCAGGAAGGATAAAAAGATTCCCATCTCCTGTAAAAATAGAATAACCAACACCCAGACCGATTTGTCCATTTTCTATATCAGCATAGCTCACGACATTGTTTCGACTGGTCTCCAGAAATATTATTCCATTCCACTGACCAGGAGCTTCTAGGTAATCTTCATCAAAACGGGTATTCCGAACTGTAATACGATTTGTGCTGTCCCCCTGCAATTGCAAGGTGCCCTCTACCAAAAGAGAAGCACCATTGTCCAAAAAAACTTTCGTTCCTGGCTCTATTGTCAGACTACAATTCTCCGCTACTACTGCGGAATTATAAATCACATAAGGACGATCTGCTGTCCATATCTCATTACAAATAGATTGTGAATTGATAAAATTTGCATCTTGTCCAAAAGCCACTAGTCGCACAAATGCCTCATATTTTCCCCAGCTTACCAACAATGAATCTTTCACTAAGTATGGTAAGTTTCTATCCTGAGGATCGATAAGAACATCGACCAAAATCAATAAACTGTCTCCTCCGTTCAGCACTTCATCTCGTACACGTACTCCAGATTTACCATTGACAATCATGGAAAACCCAGAACGTCCTCCTCCTCCCATTTTTATCTCATCTATCCTGACTGCTTTTCGGTTTGGATTAAATATTCGCAACCGTTTAGTAATACTGGTTCTAGACGAAAGTAGTGTGTCAAACAAAACAGTATCAGTGCTAAAAAGTAACCGCACATCTTGAGAGGATGTGATTTGCTCCTCCTCAAGCTCACAAGCGATAAAAAGGAAGGACGTAAAAAGCAAAAGTGGAATAAAGTACTTCATCTCCAAGACCAACGGGTCATTTCAATATTTAGTCTTGATTTTCTGATTGAAGTAGTTCTGTGTTTTCAGCTATCCTCAGTTTTTCAATAAACTCGTCCACTTCTCCTCCCATTATATTGTTGAGATTATAAACAGTATGATTGATTCGGTGGTCCGTAACTCTGCCTTGTGGGTAATTATAAGTACGAATCTTGTCCGATCGATCTCCTGATCCTACCATAGATTTTCGCTGTGAGCTTATTTCATCATTATGCTTCTTCAACTCCATTTCATACAACCTTGATCGAAGCACTTTGAGTGCCTTGTCGTAATTTGCGTGTTGGGATCGACCATCTTGACACTCTACAACCAACCCTGATGGCGCATGCGTCAACCTTATTGCTGATTCCGTTTTGTTGATATGCTGACCTCCAGCTCCAGAAGCTCTAAAGGTATCTTTCCTTATATCTCCCATATTGAGTTCCACATCCACTTCTTCCGCTTCCGGCATTACAGCTACAGTAGCCGCTGATGTATGTACTCGTCCTTGTGATTCCGTTTGAGGGACTCTCTGAACACGGTGTGCTCCTGACTCAAATTTTAGTTTTGCGAAAACATCTTCGCCCTCCACACTGCTTACTATCTCTTTAAATCCTCCAGCGGAGCCTTCATTTACACTGATCACCGTAAAAGTCCAGCCTTGATTAGCTGCAAATTGTTGGTACATTTTGAATAAATCCCCGGCAAATATTGCCGCTTCGTCTCCGCCCGTACCGGCTCTGATTTCCAATATCACATTTTTACTGTCATTCGGATCCTTGGGAATGAGCATAAACTTCAGTTCTTCCTCGAGTTCTTCTTTCAATGGAGAAAGATCATCTATCTCCTGCTTGGCCATTCCCCTAAAATCCTCGTCCTTCTCTGTTTCCAATACCTCTTTTGCTCCCTGCAGATTATCTAGTGTGGTACTATATTCCGTGTATTTATTAACAATTTTCTCCAAATCTCTATACTCCTTATTGAGCTTGGCATATTGCTTCATGTCGGACATAGCATCCGGCTGAACGATGAGTTGACTTACCTCCTCAAACCTTTTCTTGATTGCCTCAAGTTTATCGATCATCTCTTTCTAACTTTAGTTTGCAAAATTAACAAAGCACAAAGACTTTCATGCGCCTTTCAATTAGTACTCTTTTATTGGTTTGTTTTATATTATCCTGCTCTCCAGAGAAACCTGTGGATAGAACAGCTTATACTAAGGAAAGAGAGAAGCGAGAATTGAAACGCATTTTACCTGCCGACCTAATAGCGGCGGGAGAAAAACTTGGAAAAGAAGTCATTGAGGCCGCCACCTTAGAGTATCAGCATCAATTAAAGCGTGCCATAGTAATTAATGGAATAGAAGGAGCAATAGATTTCTGTAACCTGCAGGCAATGGATATTATTAAGCAGCTAGAAGACAGCCTCGGTGTTTCCATTTCTAGAGTAACAGATAAGCCTCGAAACCCCAAAAACCAACTCAACGATCTCGAAAAAGAAATTTGGGAAGCGTATGAATATGCGCCAACTGTGAGTGGTACTCATGTGCAAGAGTTCGATAAAGAAAGCCTGATCGTAACCAAGCCAATCCTTATCTCATCTACTTTATGTCTGAATTGTCATGGCGCTGTTGGAACAGAAATTTCCGAAAGTACAAATGCTATTCTAAAAGAGAGATACCCTAGTGACATGGCCAAAGATTATTACACAGGAGATCTGAGAGGAATGTGGCGAGTAATCATCCCTAAGAAATCTGTAGTTTCTCAACTTTAGGAGGACAACTCCTTATATCGGTAGCAATCAACCGTGTGGTCATTGACAAGCCCCATGGCCTGCATGTGTGCATATATAGTAGTAGACCCGAGAAACTTAAACCCTCGCATTTTCAAATCCTTCGCTAAGGCATCTGACTCTGGTGTGGTAGCTGGGACCTGACCCATAGATTCCCAATCACCCATTTTCACCTTATGATTTACAAATCCCCAGATGTACTTATCAAATGAACCGAACTCAGCTTGAATTTCTTTGAAGCGCTTCGCATTATTGATGGCGGCCTCTATTTTCATCCGGTTTCTAATTATCCTAGAGTCAACAAGAAGCTCCTCTACTATTCCTGGAGTGAATTGAGCTACATCATCCGCTCTAAACCCTGAAAAAAGCGCACGATATCCTTCTCGCTTCTTCAAGATTGTACTCCAGCTCAGCCCCGCTTGCGCACTTTCTAACACTAAAAATTCGAAGTGTCTTTGATCCTCATGGTTAGGCGTACCCCATTCCTTATCATGATACGCTACATACTGATCAAAAGTACCTTCACACCAATCACATCTTTTCTTTGTCATAGATAATACCCTTGTGCTTTATCGGTTAATGTATAAATTTAGATTTCATTTATGAATATGAACTATCGACTAGGACTAATCTTTCTAGCTTCTCTTTTTCTTTCCTTTGATTGTCTTTCTCAGCAACCCAAAGTTGTTCATTTGGGAAGTCCTCATACAATTGAAGAAGCGAACCTGCTTCCGGACGATCTCACTTCTGAGCGATCCCTTATAATTATTGATACAGAAAGTGAGTTAAAAGCCGGTTTCAATACCCGTGGTTCTTGGAAAGAGTTTAGCCAGACCGTTCATAAATCCATTCGGAAAATAGGCATTGACCCTATTGCCTACATTCACATTTCAGATCTGTTTGCTGGGCCGGAAGCTACTAATAATTACAAGTCGTTGCTAGAGTTAAGGCAGGTTCGAAACATCATTCTTATAAAGAGAAAAAGAACAGAAAGTCTTTTCTACTATGAAATTACAATCATGCCATTTTCTCCAACCGACATAGTTGTAAATGGACTAAAGGCTTGGTCTGACTCAAACATTGACTTGAACGAGATCATCTTAAAAATAGCTAGGCAAGTGCTTCGCCAAGAGTTAGTAAGAAGCAATTTTCTCATTCCTGAAGGGCCTGAATATTTAGAAGACCTGCCATTATTTACCGGTCAAAAATATGAGACTTACCCTACCAGACTGCAAAGTCTAAAACTTGCTGTAGTAGAATATGAAAGAACCTCTACTAAAAACATTGATGACAAAGTGGCTTTGAGCCAGATAGAGGATTACAATATGGAGGTTGATCAAAAAAACTCAACCCTCAAAGAAATCATGAGTACTTATCCCTATAAATATGAGTTCACAACTGAATCAAATATCGATGCTCTTTATAAAAAGGGTTTTCAATATGTTCTCATGTCCCTTTCGAGTAGTAGTGAATCCGTAAAGCAAATGCTCAATTACCCCACAATCAAGTCAGAAACGCACCATATGACTAGTGGTTTTAACTTAGACAATAAAGTAGAGCTTAAGAAAATCCCTGTTGATAGTTATGTAACCAAGTATTACATAAAACAAACCATCGTAAAAGACATCCACACGGGTAAAGTTTGGGATGCAGATGTGACTTGGGACAAAGGCCTTGAAAACTTCATTTTCAATATGAAAAATGCTTTTCAGAGGTGACACGACTCAATTATTTCAAGAATCGACCCAAAGCGAAACCAATTAATACTCAAGCCTATTTGAATCGATTGGGAATAGACGCAGAATCCCCAACACTTGCGTTTTTAAGAAAAATTCACCGATCCCACTTACTCACTATCCCATTCGAAAACCTCGACTTTCACTATGCTAAAAGAATCATCCTGGATATTGATTCGATATTCACCAAAATCATAGTTGCCAAAAGAGGAGGGATTAGTTTTGAATTAAATGGTTTGTTGTATCACTTGCTAGCTAAGCTTGGTTTCGATGCACATATTTTATCTGCCCAAATTTTTCATGGGGATTCGTACGGTCCAGAGTTCGAACACATGATTGTGTTAGTGAATCTAGATCAAGGTCAATACCTGTGTGATGTCGGTTCTGGCGGACTAATTACTGAACCAAAAAAGCTCCTTCTTGGGCAGCCACAGCTTGATTACACCTACTACTACAAGTTTGAAACAACACCAGACCAAGAGTGGGTTTTAAAAAGTTCGAAAGACAATAGTGCCTTTTGTTCGGAGTATAAGTTCTTACTTCAACCTAGAGAACTAATTCAGTTTATTCCTCAATGCAATCAAATGCAAGACGACACTGATTCCAAGAATAAAAAGGCTAAGATCGTATCTCAACAATTCCATGAAGGAAGAGTTACACTCACCGACAGAGTACTTACAAAACAGCTATTTGGAGAAACAACAAAGAAAAACATCTTGAATGAGGATGAATTTCACTCCAAGCTTGATGAGTATTTTCAGATAGATTACCGACAGTTAATTAATCAGCAACTTGATTAGTTGCTCTTTTGCTTGTGCATAGAAGCTTTCCACTTTTTGCTGCTGACCTCCATCAATAACATGCTTGGTAAAGAGCATCGCCCCTGTCCATTCTTCACTTACCCAAATGGCATTATTATCTAATTTCCCACAACTCGATGTGTCTACATGAGGCCATGTGTTTACATAAAAGTATGGACTCTCAAATTCCTCATCTCCCGGGGACATCCCAAAAGTGATCATTGTATCAGTAGCAGGATCACCTGAGTCCTTAAGCTTTATTTGTAAGGCTTGATCAAAGTGATGCGGCCATATGGTAATTTGATTTTCAGAATCGAACTCTTCCTTGATCTTCCGCAAACAAAGAAAGGAATTATGGTAGTATTTCGCTAGTTCATTGCCTTGTTTGGTATCAAACAGTTCATCTGAATCTGCTATAGGCAAAGCATAGTCTGGAAGTTCATACGGCAGGTTCATTGTCAGTTGGGCAGCATGCAATCCCAATTTCCCTATTTGTTCCTCCAGCCAGAGCATCATTTCGAGCTGTGTATGTCCTTGCAAAGAAAATTTAGAGAGGTTTTGTACCTTCCTGTCCACGAGGTGTATCTCCATTGTCTCTAAACTAATGGAGCTTCTAAATGTAATATTTCCCTCAACCCACTTACCTGCCATTCGCGTTAGTCCAGGTACCCAATTGAGGGTCGCATTCATATCTTCCTCAGATAAAGGTAAAAATCTTCTCCCTACTGCGGCTACACTTTGGATCGCCAGGTGTAGTTGCTTTCTACAAAGCACCAAAGCGTCTTTATCAATTGGAGAAAACCGTTTCCATTTATATGACTGCATAGATTCAAAAAAACCTCCATAAGGAGGTTCGTGCTAGTTTAGATATTTCTGAACTTCCCGTTTCAATGCGTCCCTATTTGAAGTGATTGTAGGATCAGTAAAAACACGAGAACTCAGTTTAGAAATAACTCCCTTCTTAAATCCGAGTTTTTCAGCCAACTCCTCACAATATTTGATTTCACTCAAATAGACTTGGCTATCAATCTTCATTAACTGAACAATGTTGTATAAATACTCAAATTTATCATCTTCTGTCATTGTAGATATCGCTGGCAATGGCTCAGGATTTTCTACTAGGTGAAGTATTTCTTCATTGGTCAAACCATTGGCCTGACCAAGCATCATGATATGGCTTTTTTCTTCTCCTGCAAAATCTCCATCTATTTTGGCAAGTTGGATTAGGGCACTTAATTGTGATTGTATACTCATAATGATAGTGGCTGTTATGTCAAAAAGTGACTAAAGATAAAATTACGCAAGATCAGAAACAAGGAATCATGAGATTCTATCTCAATGAGTACTGTGCTTAGTGCATGTAGCTTCCTGCATTGATGTCAAAGGTTGAGCCTGTAGAGTGATCTGCCATTCCACTAGCAATGAAAGTAATTAATGGAGCCAAATCCTTCGGCTCTGTCAACCGCTCCAATGCTACATCTCCTTTTGCATGTTCTTCACCGTATTGATCCATGAACTCTTTGGCCATGTCTGTTCTCACAAAACCGGGTGCGATAACAAAAGCTTTTATTCCATCCTTTCCATAAGCTCTGGCAATTGATTTTGTAATTGAAACCAATCCTGCTTTCGATGCGGCATACGCCAAGTACTCAGCCTGATCACCTCGAAAGGCCGCTCTGGAACTAATGTTGATAATTCTACCCGCAGCATTTTTCTTGAGAAAATATTCAACCGCTTTCTTACATAGTACAGCTGGGGAAGTCAAATTGACCATCATCGTGTCGTCCCACGATTTTTGCCAAACATCATCTGGGCCTTGAATCGAGGCAGCAACAGCTATTCCCGCATTGTTAATAAGAATCTCAATGCTGCCCATTTCAAGAGCAACCCGGTCGAACAGTTTCGCTGCTTCATCAGGTTGAGACAGATCCGCTTGAAAGGCCTTAGATTCATTTCCCAAAATATGAGCCAAATTCTCCGCCTCCCTGACATTCTTATTATAATGGATGGCTATTGTCGCTCCTGCTTCTGCCAGCTTTGTGGCGACAGCTTTGCCTATTCCTCGACTAGCCCCTGTTACCAAAATATTAAGACCCGAAAGATTAATGTACATCCCTAAATGCTGTGTTTGATTGTTATGTTCTTCTTTGTAAAATAATACAGTAATACGGCTTTTTCATTAGTGCCGATGAAATTGATTAGATTTTTAAGATTAATTACACACTGGTGACCAGCGTCGGGATTTCATTATAAAATGGCAGGTATTTGAAAATGAACACTAATAAAATCGCTAACTTAGTGACCGCTCTAGCTATCACGTATTTTTTCCACCTAAGCCTAACTATCAAATGGGTATTGTTATTCCTTTAATTTTAATTTCTATCTGTTGTCTCGTAATCTGGCGTGCCGGAGATGGTTTCATGAGAGCCTCGGAGTATGTAGGGCGGAATCTTTCTGATGGAGTAAGGGGAGCCACTATTAATGCTGTGGCTAGCTCAATGCCTGAAGTTTTTACTTCCCTATTTTTCTTGTTTATAATGAAAGATGCCGAGGGCTTCTCTGGAGGAATTGGAACCACTGCTGGCTCGGCTATATTTAATAGTATGGTTATCCCTGCCGTTGCTGTTTTAGCGGTGATTGGTATGGGGCTGACAAATAAGGTTCGTGCATCGAAAAAAGTGATGCTCCGCGATGGAATCAGTCTTCTTATAGCTGAACTGATTTTTATCGTTTTGGTCAGTGGTTCGCTATTAGACTGGTATCACGGTCTTCTCCTTATGCTCGTTTATGTAGTCTACATAGTCTATTTGTTTTGGTCTATGGACAAAAAAGAGAGGGATGTGATGCTAGAAGAATCACATGTGGAAGTCCAAGAAGAGCTGGATGATGAAGAAAAACAAAAACCATTCTTGCTTGGTCTGATAACTTTAGACCTTGAACGCGTATTTATAGGAAAAAACAAGATCAACAATGTAAATGCTTGGTCTCTTTTAATAGCTTCTACTCTATCTATTGCAGCTGTTTGTTATCTCTTGGTGCTTGCCTGTGAGTGGATCGGTGAGGATGTCTACACGGTGCCTTTTCTTGGCGAATTTCACGGATTAGACATCCCTGTTATGTTTGTTGCTTTGATTCTTGCGTCCGCTGCATCTAGTTTTCCTGACACCATTATATCCATCAAAGACGCTCAAAGAGGTCAATATGATGATGCTATCTCCAATGCATTAGGAAGTAACATCTTCGATATCTGTTTCGCTCTTGGCTTTCCTCTTTTCATATTCACTTTATTGTATGGGCCAATTCCAATGTCTCCAGAAATGGTAGATCTTAGTGGTGAATTGAGATTCCTCTTGTGGTTACTTACCGCCGTGGTTTTAATAATCTTTGTTATAGGTGGATATATTGGTAGGTTAAAAGCAGGAATACTTTTAGGTCTTTATGTTCTTTTTGTAACCTACGTCGTAGGGCGAGGTACAGGTAGTGAGCTTGCACAAGTGATCGCAGACTGGTTAGTTTCGGTGGTAAGACTATTTAGTCTTTCTTAAGATTGAATGCAAGCTGATTTTGGTCATTCCAATAGGCTTGTGTTACGTATAAACTCTTACACCTCCCTTCAGACTCTATGCCAGAGTATAAGGAAAACTTAAAGTTATGCCAAGGGCAGACAACTTCAAATAATGGATTGATGGGTGCTTTTTGCAAGGAGTAACCTAAGTGAGGGCAGATTCCGTTGAAAACGATGAGCTTATCGTCCACTTGCGTTAAGCAGAATCTATCTCCTTCATACTGAAAAGTGATGATCCTTGTACCAATGAATCCCTTCTCTAGTTCTTGCCTTGAAGAAAAAAGGATTACTTCACTATTCATAATTGATAGAAAGGCTTTTTTTGATTTATATTCGCCTAGTAAAAAAACAACAAGATGGAATTAACAAATCCTGCCGTTACTGACGGTGTAAACCTATTCGTAAATATTGTGATTTTCTTGGCCGCCTTTGGTGCTGCCCTGTCACTTATAGATTTTAGAAAATCTAACAAAGTTGAATAAGAACATTGAAGACCTGTCAAGCTAACAAAGGCAGTCAAGAACGTCTCTTTAGTGGATATAAGAGAACATAATAAAGATCCCTTCTTTTAATTAATTAAAGAGTCTCTTCAAACGTGATCTTTCTTGTGATTACTCACTTTATGGTTAGGCAGTATGAATGGACATACAATCGCCAAAACGAAAAGAAAAAGAATCAAACCTAACATTGCCATAATTCGTGATTTTTTTGAAAATCAAAGATAGTTGTTATTCAGCCTGAAATCCAAGCTTAAACGACTCCTTGAGCAATCATAGCATTGGCTACTTTTACAAAGCCTGCAATATTAGCGCCCTTCACATAGTCTACATAGTCTTTGCTTTCTCTCCCATACTCTTCGCAATTAGAGTGAATATTCTTCATTATCATCTTTAAACGATAATCAACTTCATCTCTTGTCCAAGATAATCGTTGAGCGTTTTGAGCCATTTCCAGTCCAGAAGTCGCTACACCACCAGCATTAGATGCTTTACCTGGGCTAAACATCAATTTATTAGACCTAATGAAGGTTACAGCTTCATCTGTTGTTGGCATATTGGCTCCTTCAAAAAATCCAACACATCCATTCTTCACTAATTCTTTCGCATCTTCAATTTGAAGCTCATTTTGAGTTGCGCAAGGGAACGCTAGATCAACCTTCAAACCCCACGGTCTGCTATCCTTGTGAAAATTTGCGCTTGGGAATTCTTTGGCATATTCGCTAATTCTTCCCCTTTGCTCATTTTTCAACCTCTTTATAAATTCAAGCTTTTCAGCATCGATTCCGTCTTTGTCATATACACTTCCAGAAGAATCAGAAACAGAAATCGGTTTTGCTCCAAATTCCAAAAGCTTCTCAATAGTATATTGAGCTACATTTCCACTTCCTGATACAGCGCATACTTTTCCTGCTAAACTATCGCCTCTGGTCTCTAACACCTCTTTGCTAAAATAAACCACCCCATATCCCGTAGCTTCTGTTCTTATCAAGCTTCCACCATATTGCAACCCTTTTCCTGTCAATACTCCCGTGAACTCGTTGTTCAATCTCTTGTACTGACCAAACATGTATCCAATTTCTCTAGCCCCAACCCCTATATCTCCTGCCGGCACATCAGTATAACCTCCTATGTGTTTCGACAACTCTGTCATAAAACTCTGACAAAACCTCATTACCTCTTCGTTGGATTTTCCCTTAGGATCAAAATCACTTCCTCCTTTTCCTCCTCCGAGTGGCAGAGTCGTTAAACTGTTTTTGAAGACCTGTTCAAATGCAAGAAATTTTAATATTGATAAGTTGACTGAAGGGTGAAACCGAAGGCCTCCTTTATACGGGCCAATTGCTGAGTTCATTTGGACTCTAAAGCCACGGTTTGTTCGTATTTTTTTCTGGTCATCCATCCATGGTACACGAAACATGATTACACGTTCCGGTTCACATATTCGTTCCAGAACATTGGCCTCTTGATAGATTGGCTTATCACTTATAAACGGAATGATGGTTTCCGCAACTTCCTTAACTGCCTGAATGAACTCTGGCTCATGTGCATTTCGCTTTTGGACCGTCTCTAAGAATTCGTTCAGTTTTGGGTTGTTCTCCATAGGGGTGCTCAGTTTTGAATAATTATATCCTCATTCAATATAAAATATTTTTCGCTCAATCGCTCAATCAATGGTTATCTCACGGCTATTCATTAAAATGATATATTCACACTAAGATAAACCCTATTTAACCTAGCAAAAACCCTATTGAGGAAATTATCGTTAACTTGATAGACATAAACCACCAATATTATGTATCAAAACCAAATTGAAAGCGAGATCATCTCCAAGGTGAGAAATCTCAACGGAAATCAAAAAACAGAGGTACTTAATTATTTAGAAAGAATTCCTAACATGCCTCATAGCACCAAACGTTATAGAAGAAAAGCTATGAAACAAATACGGGAAGCGCTAAGAGCTTCTTAATCTTCAGAGAGCACAACAATCATGTCATCCTGAGCAAGAGTAAACAGCTCTGATTTTGGAGGGTTCACATAAACACCATATCCCTTATCAGCTTCTTTTGCTTGCCTTATTATTCTATACCCGATCGCAACCTCGTTCTTACGTGCTGCGGACTCCAATACTGTGTAGAAGTTAATTGGGACACCTATCTTAACATACTCCCTAGCTGGTTTAATATAAATTTCAGAACCATCAGCATCAAAAAGATCTTCAAATACTCTCATTAAGTATTTGTTTTCTGCCACCTGACTCATCAACAAACTGATCAACTTATCACTTACAATAAAATCATCAGCACTTGTAATATCAGCAAGTTGCCTGTTTCTGATATCCAGCATCTCAGATACTATTTTATGCTTTTCGCCCGTTTGCTCGCTAAAACTTCTAATATGTAAAAGTGTAATTAGCGTCTGAGCATCCGCTTCCTGAATTGGAAAATAATTTTGGTAACAGAGTAACATGATATAATCATACTGTCCAAGATCCATAGCTAACAGGGTTGCCCTGTCCGTAGTGTCGGTGACTTCAAAAGACACATTGGTGTTTTTTGCCTGTTGCGAAAGTTTGTTGACTTCTTTTGCTGCATCGTCAAACTTTGACATTACAATTACATCAGAACCAACAGGAACATAATAATCCAATTCTTGAATGATATATTTGGCACGATTGTTCCACCCTAAAACTAATATTTTTTCTTTCTCCTTTATTTCTGGTTCGGTATAGACGATCATATCCTCTCCCAAAGGTGCATTTTCAGGAGCGTTAGGAACTAACGTATCGTCATCCTCAGTAATACCAATAACCCTGTCACCCTCTTTAAAGATTGTATCCATAGGTGGGTTAATCTCAACGGAACCATCTCCATATTGGAGGCCCATGATCGCTGATGTTTCATAAGAAAACAATATTTCTCTGAAAGTTTTACCGATCAATGAATCTTCGTCCATGAAATAAATTTCATCGCCACCGAAATCCATTAACTCGATATATACTACACTCAGCCCAGACTGCCTTGAGGTTTGTACCATGATTCTGGAGATGATCTCATCCGACAAAATCAATTCAACCTCATCTTTACCTACCATCTTTGCAACTTCGAGATTTTTCTTGTCCTCCATCTCAGCAGTAATATGATACGGCTCCTCTCTTCTTTCTGGATTAGTAACAATAGCTACAATCGTCTTAATAATTTGAGAATCAGAGTTCTGATTGTCCTTATCCAGAATGATGATAGCCTTTGTATCAAATGGGTTGGCTATATATAAATCTTGGACATCAATTGGGTTGCCTGTACGACATATTACAACTGTCGTTCCTGTAGAACCCACCTTATCTCTTATCTCATCCTCCATAAGGACTTTGTCCATATCTGCTAAGATGACAATTACCCCTCTTTTTTGATTTTCATTAGCGAGAACTAACTCCGATATAATAGTGAAAATCTTTGAAGACCACCCTAAAATCAACACGTGATTTTGTTCTATTACAAATGACCTTCCTTTCCTAAGTTGGTCCATCTTTTCAAGAATACCATTTGAAACCAATCCAATCAATGTGGATACCAATACCAGTCCTAGAAACGTAGTAACCATCATAAACAAACGGAATGGCCAATTGTCCTCGTGGTTCCCCAGTACTCCAGGATCCAAAACGTGAGTCATGTTTACCCAAAGAGACTCGAATATTGAAAAATTCTCATCATGATCTGGATGAAGGCCAGTCAACAATAAAATGCCTCCAAATACAACAATAATAACTAGACCGATTATACCAAGTCCGTAAATCATGGACACAGTCCCCTTTGACAGATAGTTGTCAAATTGGTAGTTAAAACGGGTCTTGAAAGGGAATTTACTCATCAGATGTGTTTGAATAGGATAGACTCGAAAAGATACGCAAAACTAAATGATTTTATAAAATTTCTGCCTTAGCCAGAGGTTACCTTTTTACTAAATAGCAACTTTTACTGGAGCTCCACGAGCCGTAAAAAATCATAACAAGTAATACGGAACAGTTCTTTCTGTTTGTCGTCTAAAAAGAATCCGCCCCAATTTCCACTATTTCTTCGATATTGGAGGGTATCGTTCGTTATGATCGTATTGTACGCTTTTATAGAAAATTTCGTTTGGTCAGCGGGAGAAGTAATTGATACTGATTCAAACTCAACAGTGTCTGACTTGAGCCTAATTACCATTTTATCAAAATTATCAACTCCTTTTAGCATGATATATGCCCGATCATACCTCCAGTTATGAACTAAATATGGTGTAATATTTTCTAATTCTTGGTCTTCAGTTTTTGGGAAATAAAGATTGATGCCCTCCTCCTTGAGCTCCTCTAAATTGTACGAGGGCTTCCTTACGTTACTAAAAAATATCTCAGATGCATCTGTTGTGTCAAATTTCAATTCTGAGATCGAAATCTCTTTTCTATCGCTATGACTCGAGCAAGAAATCGTGAAAATGAAAAATGTGGCATATAATATAATGTCTAAGGATTTCATACTTAACATCTTTAATTCCAGTAAATTTTATTAGCTCAGAGAATTCTACAAACTAAGTAAGGAAAGCAAATTAATGTGCTAATGGCGAATGACCATATATTTTAAAAAGCAACTGGGGTAATCACGGAGTGAACTACAGTTAAAATGATATCATATCTCCCCTTTTGGGATTATACTAAATTGCTTATTCAAAAAATTAGCACCATAACAAACAGAATAGGTCCAATACATGTCTCTGTAATAAATGGTGTTGCTTTGGCATTAAGCTCACTCATTTTTTCATAACCATTCCAACCTTTCGGCTCTAAGGTGTGACTTATAATTGTTCAGGAATCTAGTCTTCTTGAATATCAAACGTAATCTGGAGAGGATTATAAAACGAAAACCTTGTTGCTCTTGCAACAAGGTTTTTTTATGTTCCTGTTTATGAAGAGTCGTCTACTGCAAATATTCATAAATACCCGCTACCCCTTGACCACCACCAACACAGGCTGTAACCATTCCGTATTTACTGTTTCTTCTTTTCATTTCGTTGAATAATGAAATAGACAGTTTGGCACCCGTGCAACCAAGTGGATGACCAAGAGCTATCGCTCCTCCATTCACATTGAGTATATCTGTATTAAGATCTAGTCCTCTGACTACAGCAAGTGATTGTGCAGCAAATGCCTCATTCAATTCAATAAGATCTATATCATTTTGTTTGAGTCCCGCTTGCTTTAATGCTTTCGGTACTGCTTCGACTGGACCAATCCCCATAATTCGGGGGTTAACACCAGCTGCAGCATAGCTAACCATCTTCGCAATTGGCTGAAGATTATATTCTTTGACCATTTTTTCGGACATAACCATTACGAAAGCTGCTCCATCAGAAGTAGGAGAAGAATTTCCCGCAGTAACTTGACCTCCCTGCTTAAATGCTGGACGAAGACCTGACAAAGAGTCCATGTTGGTGCTAGCTCGCACACATTCGTCAGTATCAACCACGTATGAGTTCTTTTTCTTTTGTCCGTCTTTGACGAAGATTTCTTCAACGGTTACAGGAACAATTTCATCCTTGAATTTCCCTTCGGAAATAGCTTTTGCTGCTTTTTGATGAGACTGCATGGCAAACTCATTTGCATCATCCTTTGAAATGTTGAAGTCCTTCGCAACTTCTTCAGCTGTCAACCCCATGCTCAAATAGTACTCTGGGTTGTTCTCGGCAATTTTCCAGTTCAGTGCTGTTTTATATCCCAGCATGGGAACCAAAGACATTGATTCAGTCCCACCAGCGATAATACAGTCCGCTGTTCCAGAGTGTACCCTAGCACATGCCAAATGAATGGCTTCCAGACCAGATCCACAATATCTATTTACAATCATACCAGGAACTTCTACAGGCAATGAAAGAAGGGAAATCATTCTTCCCATCTGCATTCCTTGCTCCGCTTCAGGAATAGCGTTTCCAACGATTAAATCATCGACTCGCTTAGAATCAAATCCGTCGATAGAATTAACAAGGTGCTTTATTACATCGGCAGCCAAATCATCAGGTCTATAAAACCGGAACCCTCCTTTTTTTGCTCGCCCGACAGCCGAGCGAAATCCTGCTACTATATATGCGTCCATAATTTTGGTGTCTAAGGTTGTTAATTCTAGTTTCTTAATGGTTTACCTTGAAATAGGATGCTTTGAATTCTCTCTAAAGTCTTTTGCTCGCCGCAAAGACTTAGAAACGCTTCTCTCTCCAAGTCCAACAAATACGATTCACTTACTAATGTAGAAGCGGACAAGTCTCCTCCGCTCATTACCCACGCGAGCTTCTCTGCAATTTTTGCATCGTGTTCTGAAATATAAGCACCATACTTCATTCCCGTAATACCCGCGCCAAACATTGCCATGCTAGATCTTCCATGTACTTTGATGTCTTCTCGCTCTATTGGTTGGGTATATCCAGCGTTGACCATTTCCAATACTCGGCTTTTGGCATCCGCGATTAATCGTGACCTATTCAAAGTGATCCGATCTGCGGATCTAAGTATGTCCATTCCTCGTGCTTCATGTGCAGAAGTAGCCACCTTAGCCGTCGCGATATTCATAAAATACTCCTGAAGGATATTTAGTTCCGGATCGTTCGGCATGTATTTGTCCGAAGCTCTCATTGTGAGTTCTTTCGTCCCGCCACCACCAGGAATCAGACCGACTCCTACTTCTACAAGACCAATGTAGCTTTCAGCATGCGCCTGTATTCCATCACAGTGAAGTGAAAGTTCGCAACCTCCTCCAAGCGCTAAACCAGAAGGTGCAGAAACTACAGGAATGGATGAGAACCTTGCTCTTGTCATGGTAGACTGAAACTGACGAATCATCATATCAATCTCATCAAACTCTTGATCTACAGCATACATGAATAACATAGCTAGGTTGGCACCAGCCGAGAAATTCTGACCTTCATTAGCAATAACAAGTCCTTGAAAATCCTTTTCTGCTAAATTAATTGCTGTATTTACTCCTTCTATCACTTCGGCACCAATGGAGTTCATTTTGGTGTGGAACTCCACATTCAAGATTCCATCTCCTATATCATAAATGGTTGCTCCTTCATTTTCCCAGACTACATTATTCTGCTTGAATGCATCCAAATAAATAAACCCTTCAGTGCCTGGGATTACCTTGTAAGACTTACTCGGTATATCGTAATAATGCTTTTTACCATTTTCGTATTTGTAAAACGATGTGTGTCCTGCTCCAAGCATTTCATCTACCCATGAAGCAGGCGCAAGATCTTGATCTTTCATTTTCTCTACACATCCTTTGAGACCCATCGCATCCCATGTGGCAAACGGCCCCAGCTCCCAACCAAAACCTGCTGCGACAGCTTGATCAATTCGATAAAGCTCGTCGGCTACTTCAGGAATTCGCTCAGTACAATACCTAAATAAATCAAAGAACGAAGCTCTGTAAAAGTCTCCCTCTCTACCCTCATGTTCTATGGCTATTTTCAGCCTTTTCTTTAGGTCTTCTTCGTTCTTGGTTTTGTCTAGGATATCAAGTTTAACCCTACTTTTGGATTCATATTCGAAGGTTTGAAGGTTCAATTCTAAAATTTCCTTTTTACCATCTTCGACAACTTTTTTATAATATCCCTGCTTGGTCTTATCTCCCCACCATTTTCGATCATACAGTTCTTGGACAATTTTTGGAAGCTTGAACTTTTCTCTTGATTCATCATTTGGTAAGCCCTCATATAATCCAGAAGCAACTTTCACTGCCGTATCTAAACCAACGACATCCATTGTTCTAAAAGTTGCAGATTTGGCTCGGCCGATAATTGGACCACTCAGCTTATCGACTTCATTTACAGTAAGACCCATTTTTTCAATGGTATGCATTCCGGACATAATGGCATAAATACCAATCCTATTAGCGATAAAGGCCGGAGTGTCTTTGCATAGTACCGTTTCTTTTCCAAGAAATAAATCCCCATATTCCATGAAGAAATCGACCACTTCTTGTTTGGTCTTTTTTGTTGGAATTACCTCCAACAATTTGAGGTATCTCGGCGGGTTGAAAAAGTGAGTTCCACAGAAATGATTCTGAAAATCCTCACTACGCCCTTTAAGCATGAAGTTGATAGGAATACCTGACGTATTAGAAGAAATTAAAGTGCCGAGTTTCCTGTGTTTTTCTACTTTCTCGAAGAGAGAGTTTTTGATTTCGAGGTTTTCCACCACTGCTTCGATTACCCAATCGTAATCAGCGATTTTCTTCAAATCATCGTCAAAATTACCCGTCGTTATAAGGCTCGCTTTGTGTTTTTCGTAAAGAGGTGAGGGTTTAGATTGGACTGCTGTCTGCAGTGCACCATTGACTATTCTATTTTTGACTTGGGGTGAGTCAAGAGACAGCCCTGCTTCTTTTTCCTGAGCCAAAAGTTCTTTAGGACTTATGTCCAATAGAAGAACCTCCAAACCGACATTGGCAAAATGGCAAGCTATTCGTGAACCCATTATGCCTGAGCCAAGAACTACTGCTTTTTTAATTTTTCGTTTCATAAATAAAGGCTTCTGCTAGTTTATCAAAAAGGTTTTTATTGTCTAATAATTCTGTGATTGCTCTGGTAACCGCTATGAACTGATGAATCTGGTCTTCAGAAACCATCTCACGGATCTTAGCATTAAACTCTTTAACTGCTCGTCGAGAAAAAGTCCGCTTCTCCTTACCTAAGTCCGTTAGAAAAATTCGAACCGATCTTCCGTCATTAGGATCTTGCTCTCGATAAATCCATTTTTTATCCTCCATTGTTTTAAGCATTCGTGTAAGCGATCTTGCTTCCATACCCATTAGAGGGGCGATTTTGGTTGCGGGAGTTCCTTCTTCAGCATCAATATTAAGCAACACAAATCCTGTCGAAGCAGTGACATCAAACTCCGACCCATATTGATTATACATACGAGAGATGGCATGCCACGATACTTTAATGTTATAATCAACAGTTTCTTCTCTCTTCATATCTCGAAATTGGATTCCAAATATATAGAAAATATGTTATGCATGCATACTATTTTGGGCTATCCTGTTCGTGATATGTAGTTTTGTGTGTATGAATTCTAATCTTGCTCCCTTTTCTCCTATTCCTAAATCATTCTTTTCGTTTAAGGAAAACGGATTGTTCACTCATTGCATCGAATGTGATAAATATCTCTTAGACGGGGCAGATTATATGATCGAAAAAGCGCTACGCCAATATTCTGGTTATCAAGCTGTCGATGTAATTTTCGACTGTGCGATATGTATGGAGTGTGCTATCAATATGCAAGAAGCTTTGTCTGCGGACTCAAAAAACAGTATTCAAAACTTCTTAGGTGATCATTTCCAATCAAATAAAAGAATGGAATTGTTAAATCAAGATGACGAGTCGTTAATTCAGGAGTGTCTTGTAAGCGGTAAACGCAAACAAGATTGTAATGAATATCAGATATTCGCTCTTTGCAAAGGCCAGTTTATTAACCCAGAATTTCGGCCTTATATGATATCTGGTGAATCTTTGAGCGAATTAGCTGATTTTCTATCCGCAAAAACCAAAGAAAACCTTGGAGGATTTTTTGACAAGCATTTTTCGCCAGATCCTGAGTTGATTGGTAAAGATCCCCGACTAGTTATTTTCTAGCGACTTATGTCTCTTCTCGAATTTGCCTGATTCGCTTGCGAACTACTGCGCTATGTCTGCTACCAGGGTGTTTCTTTAGAAATTCTAAATATACAGAATATGCCTGAGCACTGTCTTGAAGGTAATCTTGAAGAATCATTCCTTTCTGATACAGGGCATCATCCGCCAAAATATCAAAAGAGAATTTCGTAACTATATTGTCGAGACTTTCAATTGCTTCCAAATAAGCTCCTTTTTCTAAATCAATCTGAGCTCTCAACCAGTAAAGCTCATCAGCTAAAGTATGACTCGGCACTATCATGAGAAGGCTGTCAATTTTGTGTTTCGCTTCATTTTTTTGATTTGTAAAAATCAATAGATCAATGGATGCGTAAGCTTGCAGAATTAGATCTGTGGTATCAAAAACTGTATTGTTAGTAATTATTTGAGTGAACGCCAATGCGTCATTTGAAGTGGTGCGCGTTGTGGCCAACTTCAAGATATCTAGATGGCTTTTTGCTAGCGAAAAATTGCCCTGATAATAATTCAACTTTGCATTTTTCAGTTTTGCTTCATAGCCCAATGGTGTTTGCTTATTCGATTTTTCAACCTGAGAATAGAGTAAAGTGGATTCCCAAGGTTGACCATTGAAAAGATAAATATCACCAAGGTCTAGTTTTGTCTGGGATGTTAGTGAAACTGAGCTTTGCCTATTTTCAATAATAAACTTGAGCAAAACAATGGCTGTATCTACTTCATTCAAATAAAACGCATGCAATAAGGCTTTGCTTCGCATGGCATCCAAAGTAGTAGGGTTTGAGCCAATTTCATTAAAGAAATCTTGATATTCAAGAGCTAAGTTTCTAATGGATACGGTATCTACTGGGAAAATGGTTTTTGCTCTTTGTTCTTTACTTTCAATCAGTTTTGCTCTAGCGTAAGAATAGTTTCGTTGCTTTGGATATTTATCGATAACATATTGATAGATATCTATTGCGTCTTCCCATGATTGATTCTGCGAAGCAATTTTTGCTATCTTGATAGATTCATCACCTGGCTTTTGTAACCTATTATCCAAAGCTCTGGCCTGTACGAAGGCAGCATAATAATCCTTTTTCTGTATCAATAACCAAAGCAACAAGTCCGGGTAAAGAGATTGATTTGGATTATTCTGAATCTTAGATATCAGCGCTTCTTCCAATAGATCTTGATCACTTAATTCAGTAAGTATATTTTGGAATAAGTTCTTTACGTAATTGATATTAGCTGGATTGCTCTCAGCATATTTTATGTACTCATCAATCATTTTGCGCTTCTCATCTATACTTCTGTAGAGTGACGCCATCTCTAAAGCATAAAAATATGGACTACCTGCTATCCTTCGAGATAACTCATAGAACCTAATAGCTTCTTGAATCAATTTTTTCGATTCTAAATGCTTTGCAATAGATGCCAACTGGTAATGATTGGACTCATATTCGTGCTCTAACTCGTTTAGCCCCTTTCTGTAATTCGGCGAATTCTGACTTTTATAATAGGCCACAAGATCAACTTTGTAATTAAGACTTGAAGGGTTCTGCTTAATGATTCTGCTTAAGTATTTTTCGAGTCTATCTGAATCTCTTAGAGAGAGCAAATCCATGTAATTGGCATGAATCAAAGGGATAGCTAATTTGTCCTTTTCTAAATCTTTATACAGCTCATATGCTTTGTCAAACTCCCCATTTTGAAAATACTCATTAGCCAGTTTAGCGTCATTGGTTTGAGCATTGATATTAAGTACGAAAATGATAGAAACGACTGCTAAAAAAAACTTCTGACTGAGGTTATCCACGAATTGTGCTGAAATAATATTAATAAATTTTTAATTTAAAGAAAAGCTATTTCTATTACTAAGTACGTGGATATGTGGGAAAAGGATCAAAATTAGATTTGGAAATTGGGTTTGTTTATAAGTTGAGTGTTTTATGTATTGATTCACAATGTATTAACATCTTAACTAATTGACAAACTGTTCTTTAACGAATTATGTTGACGAGTCATTTATTCTGATGTGGATACTATTTATACACCTTTGCTGTCCGTAAGAGGTGGATAAGTGTTGGTAAGTTCGTGATTTTGTACTGTTCATTGCTTGTCGGATATGGGATGTGGATGAAAGCACATTTATATACATTCTAAAGAAGAGTTATCAACAGGATTATCGGGTTATCAAGAGTGAGTAATTAAGCGCTACTTCCCAATTGGCCCGGAGTGTTGTCTCCTCATGAAAGTAGATTATGGGTTCTGGCTGGATATCGTAATTTATATTACCAGGAGACCAGACATGGTCTTCATTAGTATCAAGTAGTATCCTAGTCCAGTACTTTCCAGGTTTTATGAAATCGAACTTGCAATCCAGACAATTTTTTTGAGACCGTACTACTTTTTGGGCTGACATAATTTGTACAATATAGGAGCTCGCGGGATTATCAATGGTTACATTAATGCTTCCAAAAGTCTCTGTATTCGGGAACTGGTATGTCTGGGCGATTTCAGTGGTTGTATCTGACTCTACGCTAATGAATGTGCCAGTCTTAAGATAGATTGTAAAGCTGTTAGAGTTGTGTTTATTGAGTCGGTTGTTCGTGATGAGTTGTGTAGTATCAATATTTAATGTGTCAACGTGGTGTTGGCTTAGATAGGAATTAATGGTGTCCTTGATCTGCTGTTGTTCAATGGTTGTTCTAAACGTAATAAGTGTATTTTGTTGATTCATGGATAGCCCTTTCACTGGCAGATCAAAGGATATGAGCGAATCTATTCTGAATTCTAGAAAGGCACTATCTGTAATAGTCGTTATCGGCTTGCTAAAGCTTATAGAAATAGTTTCGTCAGGGAAGTAAACGCTATTCGTTTTGGGGGTTATCTGGGTAGACAATGCATTTAGTTTTTTTGAGCTGGATCGGAAGATGGCGTACAGGGTATCGGTTGTGAATGATGCGAGTGTATCAAAGGCAGTAACTACTAGACGTGTGCTATCAGCAAGCATGTTGATATTATATACACGTATGGCATCTTGGTCTTCCGTAAGTTTGGAATATACTGGCTTATTGAGTTCACTGGCAATGTCATAGGTTACGAGAGGTTTAGAATATCGGATATCAAAGTAGTGAGATGATGGGCGTCCAGTTAAAAAGGATAGCTCGGAGACATCAAGCTCCAAGAGTGGGATGTTCAATGAATCAATGTTGATGGAATCAAGTGATAGAATGCCTCTTAGGAAACCGTGATTTTCGATTGAGGGATCAAATAAGAGATTTTTGTTCTCGTCATTAAAGACAAGCAACCGATACTCTCCCGACTTGATATTTTGAATATTGAAAAATCCTTCGTCATCTGAGTTAATGAAATAGGTGGGTTTATCAATGGTAAAATTAAGGGTATCGGTTTGTTTATATAGACCAATCGTGATTTTGGAAAGTGGATTTTCATTAATTATATCATAAACTTTTCCGGAAACGGATATTGAATCAATATAGGATCCAGTGCTGAAGGCGAGAACAAGATTATCTGAAGGATTTTTTTCGGTGATATCTGTAACTCCGTCAAAGAAGTTGAAGGTGTAGGTGGTACTATCTGCCAGAGACTCATCAAGAATGAGCGTTAGCGTATTCTTTTTGACAAGCGCTTTATAACTGAACTCTGATGTTGGCGTAATTATGAGGTTCTGTTTGAGCTTGTCTGCATTTATCGGTTCATTGAATGAAAGTTCAACTGTTTTATCATTGAAGTTGATAGATTGGTTTTTGGGGGTGGAGTTGAGAATGACAGGAGGTATGGTGTCTTTGGGACCTCCGGTTGGAGTCTTAGGGTTAGCACAACCGAACGTAACAAGTTCTATTAGAATAAGAGTGAAGATAGCTAGCAGTAAATGCTTCATTTTGATAGGACGTATATAAGGCTAGAATATTCTCCAGTTTGTGAGGCGCTGATGTTAGATTTTCGCCCGTTTACGAACCCATTGACCAATCTGTGGATAGAAGAGCTAGTGCCTTTGTGAGACTCACTGAGCATGGAGACATAGTAGGAATCGAGCATCATTGGGTGTACCTGTTTGATGTTGAGCTTGCAGCTTGCAGCCAAAGCTGAAAAAGCAGTTTGATTGAAATGATATAAATGTCTCGGTACATCATAGGCAGCCCACTGGTGTTTATAGATTTGGGCATCTAACGATTTAAAGTTAGGAACGGCTGCAATAATAATTCCACTTCTGGTCAAGGAGTTTCTTAGTACTTTCAAGGTTTTCTTGAGACTATGTACATGTTCGAGGACGTGCCAAGCGGTAATTATATCGTACTTGTTTTTCTGTATTTGGTCTAATTTATTGTGAATTTGGAACTTTCCTGACTGTGAGGATAACAGCCGGGCCTGTTCGGATGGTTCATAACCCTCAACATTGAAGGAGCTGTTACTCATGTGATGGAGAAATATACCTGTTCCACACCCAAAGTCAAGAAGCTTCTTCTGTTTTGTGTATGTTTTGATGATACCTTCTTTTTGTCTAAGCGTATAATACCTAGCTATTTTATAAATCGCGTTAATAAAGTTATTGGCTTTATTGGTGTGAGAAATATAATCCTTGTGATCATAGTACTTGGCTATGTTTTGCTCATCTGGCCGAGGGTTTGTAAAATGCAGATCACAGTTGTTACACCTTACTATTACAAAGCTCTCATGAGACTGTGAATAATCTTCACAAATCAGGGAATTAGAGAAACTCTGATGCTTACATATGGGGCACTCTTCTAGCTTTTGATACATTCTATTTATTGAGAAATACCATTAAGATTGAAATATCAGAAGATGAAACACCACTTATTCTGGATGCCTGACCCAGTGTGGAAGGACGAATGGTATTGAGTTTTTCCCGTGCCTCAAGAGACATTGATGATAGTAGGCTGTAGTCGAAACCAGGAGTTATAACTCTATTCTCCATACTTATCATTTTCAAAGCGTTTTCTTGTTCACGCTCAATATAGGTTTCGTATTTTATGAGGATTTCTGCTTCTTCCTTGACATGTCTTGAGAAGGAAGAGAGGAATTCATATACGTTACTGTCAAGCTGGGAGAGTACTTCCAAATTTACCTCCGGTCTTTTAAGAAGTTGATATAAACTGGAGGTGTCTTTTATGTGAGCAAAACCTTTATTCGAGAGGAGAGGATTTATATCATGGGGTTTGTATTTCTTTTGCTTTAGATCATTGACTAAGCGTTTTGTTGCGTGCATCTTGTTCATACACTGTTCGTATCTGCTTAGGGAGGCAAGTCCTAATTCATAGCCAAGAGGCGTCAGACGGGAGTCGGCATTGTCCTGTCGTAGTAAGAGTCGATACTCAGCACGAGAAGTGAACATCCGGTAAGGTTCATTGGTGCCCTTATTGATTAAATCATCTATAAGTACGCCGATATACGCTTGTGACCTGTTAAGTATAAATGGCTCACATTCTTTAATGGAGAGATGAGCATTTATACCCGCAATAAGCCCTTGGCAGGCAGCCTCCTCATATCCAGTCGTTCCGTTAATCTGACCAGCAAAGAACAGGTTTTTAATAAGCTTTGTTTCTAATGTCTGAGTAAGCTGTGTGGGCTGGAAGAAGTCATATTCTATGGCATACCCAGGGCGAAACATTTTAGCATTTTCAAATCCTGCAATTTTTTGTATTGCTTTGTATTGAACATCTTCTGGAAGACTTGTTGAGAAACCGTTCACATAGACTTCTACTGTATTCCAACCTTCAGGCTCCACAAATATTTGATGCCTATCTCTTTCCGCAAAGCGATTGATTTTATCTTCTATAGATGGACAGTATCTTGGACCAAGACCCTTGATTCGTCCGTTGAACATCGGGGACTTTTCAAACCCCGTCTGTAAAGTCTGGTGAACATCTGAGTTGGTGTAGGTAATCCAGCAGCTTCGTTGTGTTGTTAAAGGCTGGGTGCTGTCGAGATATGAAAATTTTTCGGGAAGCTCGTCCCCAGCTTGTTCTTCCATTTTGGAGTAGTCAAGACTTCTACCATCTACCCGAGGTGGGGTGCCTGTCTTCATCCTTCCAGATTCAAAACCTAGCTCTACGAGTTGTTCAGTTATGCCGTGAGCTGATTTCTCTCCTGCTCGACCACCACCGAATTGTTTTTCTCCTATATGAATAAGACCATTTAGAAATGTTCCATTGGTTAATATGACAGATTTGGATCTAATCTCTAATCCCAAGTTGGTTCGAACACCAACTACTTGCTTATCATTGACGATGATACCAGAGATCATTTCTTGCCAGAAATCAACGTTGGGTGTTTGCTCTAGGGCTAGTCTCCATTCTTCAGCAAAGCGCATTCTGTCAGATTGTGCCCTGGGACTCCACATAGCCGGACCCTTGCTTTTGTTGAGCATTCTAAATTGAATCATCGACTTATCAGTAATAACCCCAGAGTATCCACCAAGAGCATCTATCTCTCGAACGATTTGCCCTTTGGCCACTCCACCCATTGCAGGATTGCATGACATCTGGGCGATGGTATTCATATTCATAGTGGCTAGCAGAACCCTGGACCCAAGGTTTGCGGCGGCAGCAGCAGCTTCGCATCCGGCGTGACCGGCTCCAACAACGATGACATCATATTCTTGAAACATGGATTTATTGTTTCACGTGAAACATTAGTTTTTAGTGGAGAGCAGATAAACGTTCCACGTGGAACTATTTTAGAAACAAAGATAAGCAGCTATCTTCTTTTTGGCGCATTGCTCTTTGCTCTTCCGACTTTTTATCATTGTATCCTATAAGATGAAGCAAACCATGCACCAGAACTCTCTTGAGTTCCAAGTTGAAGTCCTCATTGTTGTTTAGGGCGTTTTCTTTTACACGGTCTATGCTAATGAAAATATCAGCTTGTATTAGGGCTTGGTCATTAGAATTATCAAATGTGATTATATCGGTGTAGTAGTCATGATTTAAAAACTCCCGATTTATGTTGAGGAGATATTCATCTGAGCAGAATATATAGTTGAGACTATCTAAAGTTTGATTCTCGTCTAAGGCAACTAGCTCCAGCCATTTCCTAATTTCAGCTTCGGAAGGCAAACAATAATCAACATCTTCACTAAAGAAGAAAACAGTTTCCATTAATTCAAATAGAAAGAAAGAACAACCTCCCGTCCCTCGTTATTAAAAGAAACCTCATCACATAGGTGCTTCATTAAGAAGATACCTCGGCCCCCAAGCTTGTCAATGTTTTCTGGCGAAGTTGGGTCTGGAAGCTGATTGAAATCAAAACCTGCTCCTTGATCAGAAATTGTAAAACTTAACACGTCCTCAGTTACTTCAAGACTCAGCGAGACATTCTTTTTAGAATTCTGAGAATTCCCATGAATGATTGCATTGTTAACTGACTCAGTTACGGCAATCATGATGTTGCCGTATATATCATCCTCCAATGAGTATTTTTCTTTGGCGTTATCTATAAAACTCTCAACGATTCTGATATTCTCAGATATGGATGGGATTTGTATTTGTATGCTATTCATTTGGAAGACTTATACGTCTAAAGTAATCGTTAACTTCTTTTTTGTAAAAGGGTTCTAAATCTAAGGGAATAGTTTTTAATAATTCTATTTCCTTTTCTTTTGCTTTCAGATATTTTTCGATCTCTGGAGGGTACTTACCTATGTTTTGGTTCGCAGTTTCTCCTTTTCTTTCTGCTGACTCCTTTTGTTTGCGCATTGATTCTTCTGCTTCGAGCATTCTGGTGAGTATTTGTTGTTGCCTATCGATGAGTTGTTGTGTTAACCTCTTATTCACTAAATCAACCTCATTTTCCTCCATCTTCTTGATTGCCTCTTTCAGCTTACTTCCTTCTTCATTACCTTGTCCTTTCCCACTCGGGTCCGGTTGATTGCCTAATTGCTCATTCATTTGTTCTAGTGACTGGCGTAGTTCTGATTGTTCGGCAGCCAGTTTTGCTAGCTCTTCCGAAAGAGCTCTCCCTTGTTTTCCGCTTTTTTTCAAGTCTTGAATTTGTTGACTCAATTGTTTCTGGATTTCTGACATGCTCGGCATTGATTGACCTTTCTTGTTTCCTTTCTGAGGCTTCCCCATTGCCTCAGACATTGACATTTGCATCTGCTCAAGTACATCTTCAAGGAGTAAGGCTAAATTATTCATAGAAGTCATTGCAAACTGTTGATCGCTAGTCGCTCTTCCTTTATCTCTCTCTCTTAATTGGAACATGGTCTTTTCAAGGTGTTCATTAATGGAGCTCAATTCACGCGTGACAAAGCTGCTAATTTGTATTACTCGACCGGCTAGAGCTAGAAGACTATCTTCGATTACCTCTATATTATCTGTAAGGTCTAGTTGCTCTTGGGAGAGTTCAATGAAGCGAGGATCTAGTTGGCTGACCTGCTTTATTTGAGTTAAAATATCTTCTTGTTCAAAGGACAGCTTAATTAAGTTATCTAAGATATCTCTTAAATTGTCCATGTTTTCCTGCATCATTTCCATTTCAGCGCTGGCTTGCATTTGCATCATCTTACCAGCGAGGATCTTCATTTTTTGCCCTGCGTTTTTCATCTTCTGATCGCTATCTGGATTGTTTTTAGCCTTTTTTTGATCGTTATCATCTTGATTATCAAGGCTTAATTCATTTTCTAAGCTCTCTAAATCTTTTTGAATATCTTCTCGCTCAGAGTCCAACTCGTCAATTGGTTCAGGACTTTTTAAGTCCTTGTTTATGTCTTGAGCCTCTTCAATATCTTTGTTTAGTTCTTCGAAAGACTCGTTTATTTTTTCTTGTTCTAGCGCTTTGCTCACATCACCCTTTTCTTCTTCACTCCCAAGTTTTTCTTGCCTTTCTCCTAATTGATTGAGTTTTTCGGCAGCCTGTTCGAGAAGCGTTTCCATTTTCATTCTCTTAAAGAGCTCTATAGCGCGTTCAAGCTCATTTTCTAAGTTTTTTTCATTGGATTGAATTTTATCTAGTTGCTTTAAAACTTCCTCAGAACTAGCTTCTTTCTTCAATAGTTCCTGCAATTCTGCATAGAGCTTCTTAGTTTCTTCATCTAATACTTCGTTAATTAAATCTTGAAGCTTTTGAGCCTTTTTCTGAAGATCTGAACTTTGTTTGTTAAACTCTTTTCGGGTCTGATTCAGTAAGTTGGATTGTTTCTTCAGCTCTTCAATTTCATCTTCTAGCTTTTTTCGATTTAAAAGTACTTTTTGAAGCATTTTCTCTTCTTGCCAATCCACTTTCTGATCATTTTTGAGTTTCAATTCGAGATTTTTTATCTGCTCACGAAGCAATTCACTCTCTTTGAGAGAATTTTCAAGCGCACTCTGTGATTGGTCACTAAGCGCATCGATTTCTTTTTCTATTTGCGAAGAAGAGGGTTTTTTGTAGAGATAGCGAACCGAGTTAGAACTTTTTGGGCCATTGATTCTATCATTGTCAAATACACTAACATATATGGTAACTTCATCCTCTTCGTTGAGAAAGAGGCCACTCAATGACCAATCATAAATGAAGTTTTGATCGTTATTACCGCGTGTAAACGGAATAGCTTTTGTTTGATATTTGGAGTCAGAATTTATCTTGTAATGGAGATTAAGACCACTAATACCATAGTCATCAGCAATATTACCCATGATAACCACAGAGGCATAGCTGATACTATCTAGACTGAAAACTGCATTAATTTCAGGGTATTGATCTTTGATTACTGTAACTGCGTATTCAATGGGCTTTGCATTTTGAGCTTTTGCATTAGACAGGTCAAGTGCGTAAGAAAAAGATTCGGAAGCTGTCTGGTGAATTGCAAATATTCCACGCTCTTCATGAGACATAATAAAAGAACTATCGGGAGTAGTGAGAAAAACAGATTCAGCATATTGTGATGTAACTGTCCATAAAATTTTAGATCCTTCTGGTATTGTCAGGTTTCCTGATTTTGAGGTGATAGGATTTTTGGTATTAAGATATTCTGGGAAGTTTATTTGAATTTCTAGTTTTTGAATTTCTGGTCTATTATAAAGCTCGATGGTGTATTCAGGTGAAGAAAAGTTAGAGGCTTCAAAAGTTATTTTTTTGGATTTTGTAAGTGTGGGTATTTTAAAAGAGATGTTTCTACCCGATAGAATAGCTGGTAATCGGGTGTTTCCATCAACGATATAGACTAACTCTGGTATGGTATTTCCTTCAATGCGTGCTTTTAGCTCATAAGGCTCTCCGCTAAACCCATAGGGGTTACTTTCTAAGTGGAATGAGAATGGCACAGGACGGAGGAAAGTTTTGTCATATTTCAGAATTCGAGACGTTCCATCTGATAGAATAGAAGGGTTTATAAAAGAAATACAGATGATGAATAGAGCCAGCGCTATTAGGTAGTACAAATATTTGAAATTGACTTTAAAGTTTACAGCATCACTGAAGCGGAACTTTTTTAACTCTGAGGATTTTTGAATAAGAGCCGCTGAGAGTAGCGAGTTTTCATTAGCTGATTGTTGAGATAGCTGAACAAGATTGGTTAGCCTGTCTGAAATTTCATGAAAATGTCTTCCAATAAGGTTTGCGGCTTTTTCATCAGTAAGGTTCTTTTCAAGGTTAAGAACGGCGGCTAAAGGGATAATTACAAGCCTGAGTAGAGTATAAACAAGAATAAGTGAGGAGCCCAACAATAGACCAAGTCGGACAGAAGAATTGAACCAGAAGTAACCCTCGAGAACCCCAGAGATGAGGAAAACGGCACCAAAAAATAAGACTGAGATTAATAGCCCTTTGATCAAAAGGTTCAGGAAGTGTTTTCGCTTGAACTTGGTGATGTTTTGTTGTAATTGATTGTCAAACATATATTGTCATACGCATGATCATCGTCTAAGATCGTGGGAGAATGCTAATTTCTTCTGTAAAATACTCTATAGCGTGCATCTTGAGCAGTTTTTCTTGTTCTAAAAGGTCAAAATGTGGAAGAGTTTTAGTCGGTGACCAATGTGGCCACCCATGATTGTCTAATCCATCTAGTTGGTAAAAACCAGATAAAGACAACAATCGGCATATAGCTATGTGCATCAAGTCTTGTTTTTCTTCTTTGCTGAATGGTTTTGGTCCTTGACCAAGTTCTTGGACACCAATAAGAAATAAAACAGCATTCAAGTCTTTTGGTTTTTTCCCTATGGACTCTTCCAAGGCCTTAAGAAGAGATGCCCATTTTCGTTCATTATCCAGATCTTTTTTATAAACCATTGTACGAAAACATTATATTGTGTAAATGAGGTTTTGGAGTAATATCAAGGAGTACCTTCTTGACTTTGTAGACATGGTTTACCCAAGGGTCTGCATTGGTTGTAATACAATATTACTTTATCAAGAAGAACACATCTGCATGCACTGTAAGTTTTCTCTACCAAAAACTAACTATCACCTGTCTAAGGATAATCGTTTAGAACAGAAATTTGTATTTGAACAAAAAGTGACGGCTGTTGCTGCATACTTGCACTATAATAAGAAGGGGATTGCTCAAAAACTGATAGGAGAACTGAAATATAGGGGAGTTCAGGAAGTGGGACATAGACTTGGTTACTGGTATGCAAATGACCTCAAAATGGCAAACTGGCCAATTGACATTATTATTCCGGTACCACTACATAAATCAAAATTGAAGCGTAGAGGGTTTAATCAAAGTGAAATCATTGCTCATGGTTTGGCAGAGAACCTAGAGCTTCCAGTGAATGCTCAGTTAGTAACGAGAGAGCGAAATACCATGACTCAAACTAAAAAGAACAAAGTTGAGCGTTGGCAAAATATGGATTTGGTTTACCAAGTACATGATTCCAAGTTCTTAGAAGGCAAGAATGTGCTTGTGGTGGATGATGTGTTGACTACAGGTGCTACAATAGGCGGATTAGTGGAAGCTTTAGCAAAGGCAGGTGTTTCAGGAATATATATTGCAACCATTGCTGCTGGTAAATAAAAAAGCCATGCAGATGAAAATCTGCATGGCCTACGTTTTTTGAACAGCTATCTTAATAGTTAGTACCCGCTCTAATCATGGCACATCTAAATCCAATTGTTGATGTAGCGGAATCTTCGAAAAGGAATCGTCTTGTTCCAGGAGACATCCAGTAAGCAACATCAGCCCAAGAACCACCTTTATATACTCTTAATCGTTTTCTTGGAGGATTATCAGAGTTGTAGCTTTTCTGAAGACCTGTATTGGCAAGCCACTCTTCTTCAGTATACTCATTTTCATTACCAATGAAATTATACGCCGCATCATATCCGCTTTCTAGATCTAAAGACCCATCTCTTCTTACTGGGTTCATATCATCTATATCTTGGAATGACAAAGGTCGATAAACATCTTGAACCCACTCGTTTACATTTCCAGCCATATTGTATAGACCAAAATCATTTGGTGGATAATCATAAACATAAGTAGGAATCATCGCACCATCATTTAATTTTCCAGCAATACCGGCGTAATCACCTTTTCCTCTTTTGAAGTTTGCTAAAAAATAACCCATGCTTTTTCCATAAGGATTTCTTAAGGCATGACCATCCCAAGGGTAAAGTCTTCTATGTGTTTGGTTTTCATCTAACCATTGTGTTCCTATAAGCGCTTGGGCCGCATATTCCCACTCAGCCTCGGTAGGAAGTCTATAATTTGGTAGCACAACACCAGTTTCAAGAGGGATCCTTTTGAATTCTCCAGCAGAAGCGGGCTCTCCCTCTGCTCCGGCAAAAGCGTCATCTTCAGAGGTATCTTCGTCATAATAACCCGCATCTTCCGCGAGCTTGATATTTACAACTCTCGTTCTCCACTGACAATAGTTCACCGCTTGTCTCCAGTTAACTCCTACAACAGGAAAATACCTAAAACCAGGGTAACGATAATAGTGGTCAACATAAGGGTCATTGTAAGCCAAGTCTTTGGCCCAAACCGTAGTATCAGGAAGGTTGTTCTTCCAGTAATATTCGTCTGAGTCTTGCTTGATATAGTATTCGTACTCTAACCAGTTGATGTTAGCAACTTCTGTTTCGTCCATATAAAATGAAGCAACGGTGACAGCTCTTTCTATACCATCATTAGTATTGAGCACATCCTCTTCAAATGATCCAAGAACGGTACGACCTCCTTCAATAAAAATTAGATTCGGACCTTCAGGCTGTCCACGGAAATCATTTACCCCGAAACCACCTTCTTCATTAAACTCCAATCCAGTAGCGGTACTATAACCACCTGGATTTTGACTAGTGGGATTGGATGAAGACCCACAAGAACTAACCATAGCAACCACCGCCAGCATACACGAAGCTGAAGTAATTGCATTCACAAATTTTTTCATAACCTGTTTACTTTAATTGAAACACTTCAATTTTTTACCTGTATTGATTTCAAAAATACCATTTTAAGGCAATCTTTCAATCTTTAAGTATTTAATTAATAGGAAAATTAGCTATTTATTGTGTAAATCCTCCTATTAATCAAACGGTAACAGGAGTTTTCATTCTGGATAAGACCTCTAAAGAGGCTTGAATATCTTCAACGCGGTTGATAAATATGATCAACTTACTCTTTTCGTCTTTCATTTTACACCGCGTTGGCATTGACTGAATGAAGCTAAGGATGGAACCAAAAGCTGATGACTGAAAGTATTTTTCATCCTTCTTTGTCGACACATAGCATTTCATAGTCCCATTTTTCACAGTTACCTTTTCGAACCCAAGCCCTATGGCCAGAGAGCGAACCTCTATAGATACGACAAGGTCCACAACTTCTTTTGGCAAAGGCCCAAACCGATCAATGATGGAGTTTTTGAAAACCTCTAGTTCTTCGGAAGACTTGATATTATCAAACTGAGTATAAAGGCTTAATCTCTCAGAAATATTCGAAACGTAATCGTTTGGGATTAATATTTCAAAGTCGGTTTCTAATAGACATTCTTCCTTTGTCTTTTGAAGCCCTTTTGTTGCTTCCTCATGCTCGAATAAGCTTTTGAATTCTGTTTCCTTTAACTCCGAGACGGCATCATCCAATATTTTGTGATAGACCTCAAAACCCATGTCATTGATGAATCCACTTTGCTCACTACCAAGCAAGTCACCTGCTCCTCGAATATCCAAATCACGCATGGCGACCTTAAAACCATCACCTAATTCAGAGAACTCCTCCAGTGTTGTCAGTCGCTTTCGGGCATCAGAAGATAGTGTGGAAGTTGGGGGTGTAATCAAATGACAATACGCTTTAGTGTTCGATCTCCCAACTCTACCTCTCATTTGGTGAAGGTCAGAGAGACCGAACATGTGTGCCCGATTGATGATGATCGTATTGGCATTCGGAATATCGAGCCCGGATTCAATAATATTGGTTGAAACCAGGACGTCAAATTCACCATTGATGAAACGCATCATGATTTTTTCTAAGACTTTTCCGTCCATTTGCCCATGGGCGATACCCACCTTCGCATCAGGAACAAGTCGTAGAATTATATTTCCTATTTGCTCTATGTCGCTCACCCTATTATGCACAAAGAAAACTTGACCCCCTCGTCTTATTTCATGACTAATTGAGTCTCGGATTATTTCTTCATGATACTCATGAATTTCTGTGGTAACAGGTCTGCGATTTGGAGGTGGAGTGGAGATAATGGATAAATCTCTCGCGCCCATCAAAGAAAAATGTAAAGTTCGGGGAATAGGGGTAGCGGTGAGCGTCAAAGCGTCAACATTAACACGCATTTCTTTCAATCTCTCCTTTACTTTTACGCCAAATTTCTGTTCTTCATCTATGATCATTAGACCCAAATTCTTGAATTCAATGTCTTTATTAACGATTCTATGAGTCCCAATTAGAATATCAATTTTTCCTTCTTTGACCTTTTTCTTAATCTCATTGATCTCTTTGGTCGTTTTGAAACGATTGATGTAATCAATAGTCACGGGAAAGTCCTCCAACCTGCCTGAGAAAGTATGGAAGTGCTGCATTGCTAAAATAGTTGTTGGCACCAAGACAGCCGTTTGACGTCCAGAATTTACGGCTTTGAAAGCTGCTCTGATAGCAATTTCGGTTTTACCAAAACCAACATCCCCACAAACTAACCGGTCCATCGGGTGATTTTGCTCCATATCCTTTTTAACGTCATTGGTGGCCATACCTTGATCTGGTGTATCCTGATACATAAATGACGATTCCAACTCTGCTTGCAGATAGTCATCTTCAGGAAAAGCAAACCCGGGAGCAGCCTTTCTTTTGGCATAGAGGTTTATTAGGTCTTTGGCAATGTCCTTGACCTTTCGCTTGACTTTCTTTTTTTTGTTTTCCCAGTCTTGCGAACCCAGTTTATTAATAGAAGGAGGGGCACTTTCTTTACTAGAATACTTTGATATTTTATGTAGAGAGTGAATACTTACATAGAGCAAATCATCATCTCGGTAGATAACACGTAAGGCTTCTTGTTTATTTCCGTTTACATCCACAGTATCCAAACCAGCAAACCTTCCTACACCATAGTCAATATGAACAATGAAGTCTCCTGGCTGTAGAGAGCGTAGCTCTTTGAGCGTGATTGACTTGGCTTTTGAAAACTGCTCTTTTCCCTTGTATTGGTGGAATCGGTCAAAAATCTGGTGATCTGTGTAGCAGACCACTTCGTGATGAATATCTATAAAACCCTCCTTAAGAGAAGCTCCCAGCCCATCGAATGTTAAATCAGAATTGATTTCTTCGAATATGGTTTCTAATCTTTCGAGCTGCTTGTGAGATTCTGCTGCAATTATCCTTTGGTAATTTTTCAGTTGATAACTAAAAAGGTCTTCGGAGAGCAACTGGAAATTCTTATGAAAATGAGGCTGAGGTCTTACCTCCACCACAAACTCACTTTCTGGGTTGAGATAGAATCGGTTACCAAACTCGACACAACGGAAATTTTTTAGCTGCCCAATAAAGTCTTTTTCTGAATCGAATAAGTCTTCGGGTTTAAAAACGACCTGTGTGAACCCACTGACTTGCATGATTGATTCAAAAGACTCTGTGGCCTTGTTGAAACCCTTTTCTATAAGATCTAAGGTCTCTCGGTAATCCTTTATCCAAATCACGCTCTCCTCCCCAATGAAATTCAGAAAGGAAGATCGTTCTTCTTTCAGCATTTTGGTTTGGACGTTTGGAATCAAAGTAACTTCATTCAATGTTGAAGTGGATAGTTGTGACGTTGGGTCAAACTCTCTGATACTCTCTAGCTCATCTCCGAATAGCTCTAAGCGATATGGATAGTCCCGAGCAAAAGAAAACACATCAATAATTCCTCCACGAACGGAGAATTGCCCAGCTTCATAAACGAAATCTGTTCTCTCGAAATCATAGCTACTTAGCAACTCAGCCAAAAAATCAACATCGAGACTTTCCCCTACTTTTGCCTTAAACGTATTATCTCTTAGCGTTCTTTTATTGATCACCTTTTCATACAAAGCGTCTGGATAAGTGGCAATGTGAAGAATTTCATTGTGGTTGGAGTTTACCCTATTAAGCACCTCGGCTCTTTGCAGAATATTTGCATTTTCGGTTTCTTCAAACTGATATGGTTTTTTATATGAGCTAGGGAAAAAGAGGACTTTATCTGAGTCTAAGAAGTTATTGAGATCATTTAAAAAGTAGGCCGCTTCTTCTTTATCATGCAAAATGTACACATTACTTAACTCATATATTTGAGAAGTGGCAGCACATAGCAATGAGTCGAAACTACCTGCCATTCCTTTAATTCTAATCTTTTTTTGATCTTTAATCGCTTTGGCGATGGTATTAAAGAGGTCACTGTTTTGGTATTTTTGGAGAATTTCGGACGTGTTCACTATAGATACGAATTAAGTCGGCAAAATTAGAGGATTCTTTTTTAGCCGAATAGCAAAGCAGATAATCCTTGGTATTGTTTGCAGGATTAAACCTATTTTTAGCAAAACAGAATTATAAGAAGAATAACTGTAATTTTTTTTATAAAAAATGAAACCTTTTTCACTATTTTTCGATTAATCAATTGAAGGGTACAATAAGGTAGCATTTGCTACTTACCACGTATTCTTTATTAGGTTAGGTTGGTGAAGGCGCTGGTTCAGAAATGAACCAGCGCTTTTTTTATGCCTTTCAGAATATAGACTGAACCTATTCTTTATATTCGAAATATGAAACGAATCACAGTCTTCCTCCTTTTTACGCTTTTGAGTACTTATGCCATGTCTTGGGGCAAAACAGGTCATAGGATAGTTGGGCTTGTAGCCGAACAGCATTTAAGTAAAAAAGCAAAAAAGAACATTTATAGTGTGTTGCGAAATGAAACTCTCGCTGAAGTTAGTAATCACATGGATTTTATTAAATCGGATGATAATTATCGACACATGTCTCCTTGGCATTACACGACCATTCCTGATGGTAAAACGTATGAAGAAGCAGGAACCTCAGAGCAGGGAGACATTATGGTCACCATAGATAGGCTGGTAAAAGAACTGAAATCCAAAACCTTTACGGATAAAGATGAAGCATTTGCTTTGAAATGTTTGGTTCACTTGATCGGAGATATTCACCAACCACTTCATGTAGGCAATGGGGAGGATAAAGGAGGAAATGATATCAAGCTGGATTATTTCTGGAAATCATCTAACCTTCATCGGGTGTGGGACTCTGGAATGATTGATGGAAACGATTTTAGCTACTCCGAATACGTTGATTGGATAAATCACCCAACTAAAATCCAAGTTGATACCTGGCAATCAGCTTCAGTGTTGGATTGGGCATATGAATCACAATCTGTGCGGGAGCAAGTTTATAAATTTCCGGAAGACAAAAAGCTAAGCTATCGCTATGATTATGATAACAGGAAATTACTCAACGAGAGGTTGCTTCAAGCGGGGGTTAGACTAGCGGGAATTCTCAATGAAATATATGGCTAAAGAATAGTAAGTCTCAACTTGCTAGCGGCATGTTCTAAGTCTACCAAAGCTTCAATTGCAACGACAACCGCATTGGGAACCTTCAGAATTCGTGCAGCTTCGTAGACTTGCTCTTTCTCTTCATGGGCATATTCACCATCAGCGGAACTCATTCTAATGGCATCATAGATTAAAAGCTTGCTAAAGTTTGCTAGAGTGGAAGAGTTGAAGGACGCAAAGAGGTCTTCTAATTCTGATTCTTCAAAATCAAAATTTTCCCATTCTGTGATTATTTCTTCATCTACGCCAACTTCACGAGCCATATCAAGGGTCAACCATTCTAATTCTGGATCCGAGACCATACCATCTGAACCCGCAATCGTCAATAGGGCATAACCATATTCTCGCCATTTATTTTTTGGTACTAGACTAATGCCATAGAATGTTGGAGAAATGTTTGTTAGATCTGTCATATAATAGTTTTACTGCGTCAAATTAATCACTAATATTGAAAGAGAAAAAAGATCTCTTACCGCATTCTGTTAAAGTAATTTTCAATCCACAGAGTAATTTCTAAAAATCTTATTAAAGCACATGTTTAACGAATCAGACTTAAGTCAAATAACCAATCACCCACTCGATTTAGAGGACGTAAATTATCAACTCAATAAGTTTATCAATGGATTTCCTCCGACTCCTTTGTCAGCTCCAGCTTTGAATGAAAAAGGATTGTTAATTCTTTCGGAATCTGAGGTTGAAAAGCAGGTGGAATTTTATCAAAACCACTTGGATGGTTTAAAGATTGTCAAGTTTGTACCAGCTTCAGGTGCTGCCACCAGGATGTTTAAGACACTTTTTGGCTTCATTTCTACCTATTCGGGTTCAGATACGGACTATGAAAAAATGATCGCTGATCAGAGTTCAGGTTCTGTTTTCACTTTCTTCAAAGCGCTTGAGCGGTTTGCATTTTATGATGATTTGAAGGAGGCTTATCGAAGCTTACATGATGAAACGCTAGAAGAAGCCCAAGTTAAGAAGGAGTATGTAAAAGTACTTGAAACACTTCTCGGTGCTGAAGGCTTGGATTACGGAAGCTTACCAAAAGGGCTTTTAAAATTTCATAAGGTAGATGGTGTGGCAAGAACACCTGTAGAAGAGCATATGATAGAGGGCTCGGAATATGCTCAGGATGCCAACGGCAATGTAAACCTGCATTTCACAGTATCGCCAGAGCATCAGTCAAAGTTTGAAGCACACGTGGCTGACATCAAATCAAAGTACGAATCAAAATACGGTGTGAAGATATCGGCGACTTATAGTCAACAAAAGCCGAGCACCGACACTATTGCAGTGGACTTGGAAAATGTTCCGTTCAGAAATGAAGATGGGACATTACTTTTTAGACCAGCCGGTCACGGAGCATTGTTGGAAAACCTGAATGACATTGACGCTCACGTGGTATTTATAAAGAATATCGACAATGTAGTACCAAGCAGACTGCAGGCCGAGACAATCAAATACAAGCAAGTCTTAGGAGGATTATTGATTGATTTTCAAAATAAAATTGCTGCCACAATTGAAAAATTGAACCGTGGTGAAGGACTTAATGAGGCCGTGAGTTTGCTCGAAAATAGCCTTGGTTTTAAACCTGGCAATTCGCTGGACGGAAAGTCTGATTATGAAAAAATCGCTTTGGCTAAAGCCAAATTGCATCGTCCTCTAAGAGTTTGTGGGATGGTGAAGAGTGAAGGAGATCCGGGAGGAGGGCCTTTTTGGGTAAAATCTGAAGACGGTTCTTCATCATTGCAGATTGTAGAGAGTGCTCAAATTGACTTTTCAAGTGAAGAACAAAACGCAGTATTCAATACAGCCACCCACTTCAACCCAACAGACTTAGCTTGTTTCCTAAAAGACACTTCAGGAGCTAAGTTTGATTTGCTGAAACACAGAGATCCAGACACGGGATTTATCACTCAGAAATCGAAAGATGGAAAAGACCTGAAAGCTCAGGAGCTTCCAGGCTTGTGGAATGGAGCGATGGCAGATTGGAATAGCATATTCGTAGTTGTACCATTGATTACTTTCAATCCAGTAAAATCTGTAAATGACTTGTTGAAAGACGAACACCAAGGTTGATTAATAATAATGTAAAATTGAAACGGCTTAATCGAGTATTCGATTAAGCCGTTTTTTATTGAAATGGGTTGAGAATTATTCACTCATCATACAGTCCATACCAATTGGGCTTCCGTCTGGAGGAGATAAGGTAGATGGTATGCTGAAATCAGATGGTTCTTCTTTGAATTGACTATAGATTGAAACACAGTGAGCGAAGTGTGCTGTGATCATAGGGTCTGAACTTTTCATTTTCTGAATTCTACCTATTAATAGATCCACCTCCATACTTGCCATAGCTTTTGTTGCTTCGGTACTGGACTTGTTAATTGCTAAGCTCATTAGGTGATACAGAATCCTTTTTTCCACCACCATTTTGATTTCTTTTTCAAGTCCGGTCTGATAGCTGGTATTCCATGTGTTGGCATAAATGCTTTTGATCAAATCATCCCAGTCAGGTAGACTCTCATCACGCAGATTCTGCTGGATGACTCGCTCGATTCTCTGCGTGTTGAAAATCATTTTGAGCGTCATTTCTGCGCTCGTTTCAGCTGCAGCTATTGGGTCAAACGTTAAACCAGTGTTTGATTTGAAACTTTCTCTTGTTCTTGGAAAACCGGGGGCTTTAGGGCTGAGGATATTTAATAAGTCTTCGGAAATTGAAAGAAACGAAGAAGATAGAGTGTTACTCAATGCATCCAGTGCATCCTTTTGCTCTTTACCACGAACCATTTCTGGATAAGGCAGGTCATCTCCTTTCACTTTGTAGGAATAGCTCACACCTCCCACCAACTTACTTGCTCCCTCAATTTGGTAGCGATGAAGGAAATACATTGGCACTAAAACCTCTTCTAATGAGGAAATTGGAGCTCCGGTTTTTATTGAGCTTTCTGAGAAGTTACTCAATACTTTAGCTCGAATAATAGCTAATCTATTGAGTTCCTGAGCTGCATTTTCTCCATTATCCCAAAGGTGTGCTTGGGGATGAGCACTTCCTGAAGGCCGAGCATCACTATCTGTGATAAATTGTTGGCCTTCGCCTATCCATTCGTTGATAATTGCTTCAAGGCGCTGATCTGGAAACTCTTTGAAATCAGAATAACCATAACGAATAGCGAAAGCATCCCATTCTCCGATTCCAACACCATAGGCTTCCGAGAGGTCAATTTCGCCAGAATCATCCAACTGGATATATGGGTGTGGGTAATCCATTACCGATGACCGGTCATTGACACTTGCAGCAAAATTGTGAAATAGCCCGAGTGTGTGCCCTACTTCATGAGCCGACAACTGTCGCAATCGGGCAAGTGCCATTTCTAGCATTTCAGGGTTTGGCTCTTTACCTTCCTCATAAGGCTGCAATAATCCCGTGGCAATCAGATAATCTTGCCGTATTCTCAATGAGCCTAAGGAAACGTGCCCTTTGATGATCTCTCCCGTTCGAGGATCAGAGATCCAAGAGCCATAAGACCAACCGCGTGTGGCTCGATGTACCCACTGGATCACGTTGTAATTAATATCCAAAGGATCTACTGAGTCCGGTAAGACTTTGACTTGAAAAGCATCAATATATCCTGCTTTTTCAAAGGCTTGATTCCACCAACTAGCTCCTTCAATTAATGCCGATTTCACGGGCTCTGGAGCACCTTTATCTACATAATAGATGATTGGTTCAATGGCCTCACTCATTTCAGCATCAGGATTTTTCTTTTCGAGTCGGTGGCGAAAGATGAGCTGTTTTACTAAAGGCTCGTCTATAGGCGTGGCATAATCCTGATAGGACATGGAGTAGAATCCACTTCTTGGATCAAATGCTCTAGGTTCATACTGATTGTCAGGCAAACGGACAAAAGAATGGTGCATTCTGACGGTTACAGACTCGGCAGTTGGAGTTACAGACTGAATATAACTTCCTGCAGGTGTTCCTTTGAAGGTGATGACACCTTCAAACTCTGAATTATCAGAGAAATTCTTAGTCATAGGGAGATAAAGCATCGAACGGGAAGCATCGAGGCTATAGCTTCCTTGCTTGGTATCTTTTAATCGTTTGGTTACTCCGTGAGCGTCTGATAGTAGGAAGTCTGTGATATCAATTAGTAACTTACCATTTTCCTCTTTTTCCACTTTAAACCCCCAAAGAACACTTTTGGCGAAAGCCTCATCTACTGATCGAACCTCTTCCTTGTTATCACTTATTGCACGATAACTATAGTTTGGTTGGACTAGAAGAACTTTTGGGCCACTCCTTTCAAATTTTACAATTCTATTATCACCGATTTGGCCTCTATCCAAACCAATATCATTGGATCCTATTCCTGCGGCTAGATAATTCACATAAAGAAACTCTTCCCCAACATTGGAAACCTCTAGAAAGACTTTACCTGTTGTTTCATCCCAGAAGAAATCATAAAAGCCTTCGTACTTTTGATACTTGGCTACTTTACTGGCATAGTCATCCACTGTGGAGGATGGAGTGACAGATTGGCTACAACTAGCACACAAAAGGGCCAAGAATAGAATTGTTAGGTTTTTCATAGGAACATTTGGATTCTTTAATATTGAATAAAAATAAGCAACTATACTTTTTGGCGCTTGTTCCGCCTTCTCCTGTTTTTGAAGAAGTTCAAAGGCTAAAGGAGGATATTTTTGAAAAGTTTGCATCGAAAGCATCACTTCGGTCTCCTCCACATATCACTTTGCATATGCCATTTAGTTACCGTGAAGATCGAGAAGAATTGCTTTATAAGGTGCTACAAGACCAGATAAAGGGTCAGAAAAGTTTTAGAGTGGAGCATCAAGGGTTTGGGTGTTTTGAGCCGAGGGTAATTTATGTCAATGTGACTAAATCTGAAGCCCTAGACGACTTAAGGAAATCGCTTGTTAGTGGGATGAGACGGGGCTTAAACCTGTTGAACGCCGATTATAAGGATTTCGCATTTTATCCCCATATGACTATTGCGTTTAGAGACTTGAAAAAGGCAATATTTCCTACGGCTTGGGAGGCTTACCAAAATCGCGAATTTTACTGTGAGTGGAATTGTAGATGTGTTGTTCTTCTCAAACACACAGGAAAAGTGTGGGAAATTCATAAGAGATTTGAATTTTAACCGCTGCTGCGAACCATACAGACATTTGAAAATCCCCAAAAATATTTCACTGACTTATTTTCAAATTGTCTGATAATGCAATAGGTATCCATGGCATAATTACGGCCTAACGACTGTATTTAGCCGAAGCGTTACCTTTCTTCAAAATAAAGCTCTGCTTACCGTTTGGTAACTTGAAATGCAGGATGTTTTGCTGGTCATCAAAAGCGGTTGTGAAAACTTTATTTCTTACCTCAAGCCCAACGGGCTGAGGGATATTACAGACTTCTAAATAGCACCAAACTACGTCATCTTCTAATTCATAACCCAAATAACCGTAAACCAAGGCCTCATTTTCTTGAGAAAGCTGGAAGTTGTTAGTTAAGTATTGTGGAATTAGCTTTGACAACAATGCGGAATCAGCATATACATCTATTTGTCTTCTTGAAAAATATTCTAATGACATCTCTAAATCATCAGCATAAAAGCGGTGGGTGATTTGGTAAGATTGATTAACGGAATCGTATGTGATATCGCAAACGCTTACATGGTAAGGGTGTACCAAAGCGATAAGGATGCTAAGAATTGCCATGAGAAGTTGTTCGTTGTATGAACGCTTCACACCAAGTAAAGTTTCTTTTGCTAACCGCCTATCAAATTACCAATAAACTCCTATTAAGGGACATATACCTTATTTAATTTCGCGGCATATGTCGGAGTTTCAAGTATTCTACGATCTAGGTTTACATCACATCCTAGATAAATTTGGCTATGACCACATCATATTCGTAGTTGCACTTTGTGCTATTTATCAAGCAGAAGATTGGAAAAGTGTTTTGGCTCTGGTAACGGCCTTTACATTTGGGCATTCTATTACGCTAGCATTATCCACTCTGTCTATTGTTGAGGTGGACCCTGAGCTGGTTGAGTTTCTAATACCTATTACGATTCTACTCACAGCACTTTCAAACTTTTTTATCAAAACCGAGTCCCATCGCTTGAGCATCAAGTCATATTTCCTTGCCACTACATTTGGCTTTATTCATGGACTAGGTTTTTCTAACTATCTCAAGAGCCTGCTTGGTCAGGACGAGAGTATCGTTACCCAACTTTTTGCCTTCAATATTGGTTTAGAAGTTGGACAGATAATAATCGTTACTTGCGTATTGGTTGCTGGTTTTATTGTTGTCGGTCTTTTTGGGGTCAGCAGAAGGGATTGGAAAATCGTTATTTCTTCAGCAGTTATCGGTATTTCAATTGTGTTAATTCTAGAATCAAATTACTTACTATAAATATGCGATTAAGCGGCATATGCCTTTTATTGGTTTGTTTTTCATTTTGCTCTATAGCTCAGCCAGACAGCACGTGGGGGAAGAAATTTGAGCAGTTACAAACCATTTTACCTACCCCAAATTCTTATCGAACAGCATCAGGAGCACCGGGGCATGCCTATTGGCAACAGCGCGCTGACCATGATATCCAAGTGACTTTGGATGATTTGAATCAAAGAATTACAGGAGAAGAAACGATCACTTATTTCAATCAATCCCCAGAGTCGTTGGATTACCTATGGCTCCAGTTAGACCAAAATAGAAGAGCAGACGGCTCTGAAACTTATACCACGAGCACCCAAAGTGAAGGTGAAGAGCAATCAGTAAAAAGCTACTATACTTTGGCAGAGACTCCTGGTTTTGATGGTGGCTATAAACTAAAAGCTGTAATCGGAAGCAAAGGACAGCCTCTTCAATATATCATTCAGAAGACGATGATGAGGATCAACTTAGAAAAACCACTAAAACCAGGTCAACAATACGAATTCAGCTTGGCTTGGGAATATGCTATCAATGACCGGATGAAACAAGGTGGCCGCTCAGGGTTAGAGTATTTTCCAAAGGATGATAATTACCTGTATACCATTGCTCAGTTTTTTCCTCGAATGGCGGTCTACTCTGACAACAAGGGCTGGCAACACAAGCAGTTTTTGGGCGGTGGGGAGTTTGCGCTGACTTTTGGTTCTTACAAAGTGTCAATCACGTTACCATCTGACTATGTAGTGGCCGCTACCGGAACACTACAAAACCCGAAAGAGGTACTCACAAAAGAACAGCAAAAGCGCTTATTACAAGCGAATTCCAGTTTTGATCAACCTGTGTTGATCATTAATCAGGTAGAGGCAATTAAGAATGAGAAGTCACGCGCTAAGTCTTCAAAAACTTGGGTTTATCAGGCGGATAGCGTCCGAGACTTTGCTTTTGCAGCAAGCAGGAAGTTCATATGGGATGCCATGGCCGTAGATATAGGAGGAAAGAAAGTAATGGCTATGTCTTATTACCCTAAAGAAGGAAACCCGCTTTGGGAAGAATGGTCAACGAGAACGGTTGCATTGACATTGGAGTCTTACTCTAAATATTCAGTTGACTATCCGTATCCAAAGGCTATTTCTGTGCATACGGCATCTTTGGCGATGGAATTTCCTATGATCTGCTTTAATTATGGTCGGCCAAATGATGATGGATCATATACAGAGCGAACAAAGTATCTAATGATAGGAGTGATTATCCATGAGATAGGCCATAACTTTTTCCCAATGATTATCAATTCAGACGAGCGTCTGTGGGCATGGATGGACGAAGGACTCAACAGTTTCGTACAGTATTTGGCTGAACTAGACTTTGAAAATAAATATGGAGTTGATTTTCCTCACAGAAGAGGTCCGGTTGCTAAAGTGATTCCTTATATGAGCGGAGCAAAAGGACTTTTCAGGCCTATTATGACTGACCCGGAGCAGCTCCTACAAAAAGGAAATAATGCGTATGTCAAGGCATCAACAGCCTTGGCTGTGCTCAGAGATGTAGTAATGGGGCCTGAATTGTTTGATTACGCGTTTAAGGTCTACTCAGAAAGGTGGGCATTTAAGAATCCCGATCCAGCAGATTTTTTTCGGACAATAGAAGATGCCTCTGGTTTTGATTTGGACTGGTATTGGCGGGGATGGTTTTACTCGATGGATCATGTAGATATTAGTATTGATCATGTAGAGTGGCAGAGATTGGGTGAGTTTTCTAGAGGAGAAGTGGTCTCCAATGAAATCAATGTGACCCCTGCTCCATTGAATTTTAAAGAAATGAACTCCTCTTCCTATCGAGAATTTAGAAACAAGTTTGATGAAGAGGCTCTTAAAACTGAAATGAAACAAAAACATTTCTATCAAGTAAGGTTTAGAAACGAAGGAGGATTGGTAATGCCTTTGATTCTGGAATGGGAATATGATGATGGAACTAAAGAGAGAGAAAAAATACCCGCAGAGATTTGGAGAATGAATGAAGTAGTCGCTACTAAACTGTTCGTTAAGGACAAAAAAGTGGTTAGCTTGACATTCGATCCTGATAAGGTGATGGCAGATGTAAACGCGGAAAACAATTCTTTTCCAAGAAAGACTGAGCCATCGAGATTTGAAAAATTTAAAGAAAAATCTAATGAATAGAGCGCTCATAGTATTTGCAAGTTTGATTATCCTCGTTGGCTGTAAATCTTCGGATAAAACAAGTGCTCCAGATGACTCTGGGGAGCCAACGGAAGTGGTGGTATATAATAACCCCCCGGCAGAAGGGTTCAACTTTGAAAATTCGACACCTCATGCAATAGTCATGGCAGACCAGATTATGAACGCTATGGGTGGTAGAAAAAAGTGGGACGACACTAACATATTGTATTGGAACTTCTTCGGGGCAAGAACACTTCTCTGGGATAAAAAGAAAAACAGAGTACGCATTGACTGGCCCAGTAAGGGGCTTATTATCGCTTTAAATATGGAAGACATGTCAGGAAAAGTTTGGAAGTCGGGAGAAGAGTTGACCAATCAAGATTCGCTCGATTTTTACCTCAAGCGAGGAAAAAATGTTTGGATCAATGATTCCTATTGGCTCGTAATGCCGTTTAAGCTGAAAGACACTGGGGTTACGTTGACTTATGTAGCTGAAAAGAATACTCTATCTGGGCTCAGATCAGACGTTCTGAGATTGACATTTGACAATGTCGGGGTGACGCCACAAAATGCCTACGAAGTGTGGGTTGACATTGATACTCGGTTGATTGAGCAATGGGCTTACTATGGAGATGCTGCGCAGCAGGATCCCGACTTTGTTAGACCATGGACTAATTACCAAGACTATGACGGACTCCTCCTGGCGAGTGAGCGAGGAGATAAGGACATTACTGAGATTAAAGTATTAAAGAAAGCCCCTAATGGAGCATTTGATAGTCCAGATCCCATTCAATTCTAGTGGATTGGCGCAGTTTTTGGATCAAGAAACCTGATGAAAAACTTTATATACTTATTAAGCCTATTTTCATTCTTGTTTGCATCAAGTCAGGAATCAGGCGAGATTCTCGAGAAGCATTTTAAAGATTATGGTCAGCAAGATTGGAATGAAGTGAGAACAATCACCATAGATGGCTTTTTGAAAGATTCCCACTTTGGGAGCTGGCCAATGCAATTGATCCGTAAGGGAGCCTATAAAGTCAAAATTGTCGGTAAATACAAAGGCAAGCAGTACGCTGAGGCTTTTGACGGTCAAGATGCTTGGATCAAGGCACCATGGAAACCTCGTTATGAAGTAGATCGAATGAATGCCAAGGAGGAATTAATCATTCGTAACAGTTTCTCCCTTGGCAGTCCATTATATTCAGTTAAGAATCATTTGAGATTTCAAGGTCTAAAAGATATGGGGGGCATACTTTATTATACTTATGTTATGGATGAAGCGAGTTATGAGCATACTTTTTATCTAAACACAGAGGATTTTCGGCTTTATTATGAGGAAATCAAAACGAAATTTGGAACTCCGATTTCCATACTCAAGATCATTGAAAAGTATAAGAGTTACGGGACAATGCTTGTCCCTACGGCAGTAATATTCGAGGGCTATGAGCTGGATAAAGAATTGACTTTCGATGAAGTATATCTAGGGATGGGTGTGAAAGACGCGATTTTCAATAAGCCAAACGGTCAATAGCGCGACACATAAGTCATTTGCTAAAACCTTCATTGCCCAATTACATTTATGTATTTAAAATAAGCAACTATGAAAGCAATTTGGAATGGGCAGATAATAGCTGAAAGCGATAACACTGTCGTGGTAGAGGGAAATCACTATTTTCCAGCGAAGGATATCAGGAGGGAATTTTACACGGAGAGTAATACACACTCTGTTTGTCCTTGGAAGGGAACCGCCAATTACTATTCCTTAGAAGTGGATGGCAGAGAGAACAAAGATGCGGCATGGTATTACCCGGAGACTAGCGCACTAGCCAAGAATATCAAGGGACACATAGCCTTTTGGAAAGGAGTAGAAGTAAAGGAATAGTCCCTTATTTCATGCTTTTCAAGTCTCCACCCCCGAATATTGTAGTTCCTTTGATATAAACCAATGGTCCGTTATGATTTGGTGGAGTTATTCTTTTGTCTTCAAAACCACCGAATATAGAAGTGGTTTTTACATTGACATTCCAGTCATCGGGGACAATAATATCACAGCCTCCGAACAACGTAAAAATTTCAATGACCGCCCCACTTTCAGGTATTGCCCCTCTCAAATCAATATCTGATCCACCGAAAATATTTGTTGATTTTCCGCCTTTCAATTGCTGACTGGTAAATTTTTTAGAGCTTCCACCAAATATGTTCACTTCATCGAAATAATCATCATCTACCAGGTTGGTTCCTCCAAAGCTTTTTCGCATGATTAACGAGATTCCAATAATTACTAATATCAATGGCCAAAAGTCTCTCATATTGATATCAAAGTATTGATTGACGGTAAAGAACACCCATAGGATTAGGAATATGGCTGTGCCTCTTGCATTTCCAGAAAGCAAATTGACCAAAGCAATGAGAAGAAATATATTGATCCAATTAAAAATATAATCTGGTATTTCAGGGATAATATTAAGATTATCTAAAAGTAACACAGATCCAATAAGCACTAAAAAAAGTCCGAGTAAGGCGCGACGTTGTGATTTCATAATTACTGTTACGTTGATTGACTCAAAAGAGTCTATAATTTATCACTAAAAAAAGTAGGGCACGATGGACTGTGGATGTTCTATGATGAACTGTCAGTTTTTATCCAGGGCATTCAACGCTAAAAATGAAACCATAAAATGTCAAAGTGCCAGATAATAGGGTCAAAGTGTCACTGTTATAAATGGAATGAAAAACTGGTACGGACATTGTATTAAGGAGCAACATGAGAAAAGCGATGAAAGCAGAAGATAGAGTCCTCATCAAAAATCTTGCTCACACAGCAGAGCTTGTCAATACTATCAATGGAGGAATGACTGAGCCCTTGGTAGAAATAGAGAAGTTTGACACGGAGTGGGTGATCAGCATTCGCGTACCAGGTATTAGTCCTGATGCCATGAAAATCGAAATTAAAGATTTCGAGCTTTTTCTCTTCAATATGATTTTAGAACCAAACAGCTCTGATGTTGAGCTACCCTATATGCTAGCAGCCGTTCAACTGAATGGCGCAGTTGATGTAGAAGGTATCATTGCCGAATATGATGATGGAGAACTATTGATTCATCTCCCACTGGATGAGGAAGCTGGTGGTTATGAAAGGGACGTGGAGATTTTTAGAAAGTAAATACTTATTCAGGTTAACTAATTCTACTCCAGTTCACTGCACTCTTTTTGGAAGCATTCACTTGTCGTTTGATCTTCTGATTACTTGGATGCTCCAGTTTTGGGTCATTTTCCAATACCTCACTGGCGACAGATCTGGCGAGCTGCAATATCTCAGTGTCCTTACTTAAATCAGATATAATCAAATCCATAATTCCGCTTTGCTGTGTTCCCATTAGGTCTCCGGGCCCACGAATTTGCAGGTCTACTTCGGCTATTTTGAAACCGTCCGTGGATTCTACCATGGTTTGAATTCGTAGTTTGGCTTCTTTCGAAAGCTTATGACCAGTCATCAAAATGCAAAAAGACTGCTCGGCTCCTCGTCCCACACGTCCTCTGAGCTGATGGAGTTGTGACAAGCCAAAGCGTTCCGCATTTTCTATCACCATGATAGACGCATTCGGCACATTTACGCCGACTTCTATGACTGTTGTTGCCACCATTATTTGAGTCTCACCCTTTACAAAGCGCTGCATTTCCCACTCTTTGGCATCTGATTTCATTTTGCCATGAACGATAGAGATTTGATAGTTTGGAAACCGTCGACTTACACTTTCATAACCATCCATCAAATCCTTATAATCTAAGGTGGAAGACTCTTCAATTAGCGGATATACTACATATACTTGCCTGCCTTTTTTGATCTCGCTTTCTATAAACCCAAACATTTTTATACGATGCGTATCTCGCATGTGATGTGTTTCGATAGGTTTTCGCCCTGCTGGCAATTCATCTATTACTGAAATATCCAAATCTCCATAGAGTGTCATTGCCAATGTTCTGGGAATAGGTGTGGCAGTCATCACCAAGATATGTGGGTGTTCTTTTCTGCCTTTATTCCAAAGTTTTGCTCGTTGGGCGACTCCAAAACGATGTTGCTCGTCTATGACTGCCAAGCCTAGATTGTGAAACTTGACTTTGTCTTCAAGTAGTGCATGAGTACCAACTATGATCTGAAGTTTTCCAGACTGTAACTCTTCGTCAATAATCGCTCGCTCAGATTTTTTACTTGACCCAGTGAGTCTTCTGATAGGAATACCGAGTAGATCAGCATACTCTTTTAATCCCTTGAAGTGCTGCTCGGCGAGAATCTCGGTGGGGGCCATAAAGGCACACTGCGTACCATTACTAATTGCAATCAAAATACTGAGAAAAGCAACCATAGTCTTTCCACTTCCCACATCGCCTTGCACCAATCTATTCATTTGTTTCCCCGAGCGAAAATCTTGATAAATTTCCTTGACCACTCTTTTCTGTGCATTCGTAAGTTCAAAAGGCAAATGATTTTTGTAGTAATCGTTTAATCGTTCGCTGTTGTCAAACGTAATTCCAGGAAAGCTCTCTATTCTGATAAGTTTTAACCTAATCAGTCGTAGTTGGATATAAAAGAGTTCTTCGAACTTTAGCCGATACCTTGCTTTTTGAAGCTCTTGGTTGTTTTTCGGAAAGTGGATTTGAATAAGCGACTTCTTTTTATCAGTAAGCTTATATCGATCAATTAGGTATTCTGGGAGTGTTTCATTGATATGATTGACAGCTTCTATTAACAGCATTTTCATCATTTTGCTGATGGTCTTGCTATCGATAAATCTTTTTTTAAGTTTTTCTGAAGTGTGATAAACTGGGTGTAAATAATTTCCGCTTTTGGCTTTTTCGGTTACAGGCTCTACTTCAGGGTGAGCCACATTGTACTTGCTTCCGAACCGTGCCGGTTTCCCGAAGACAACATATAGAACGCCGGTAGCTAATCTACTTTGAATCCATTTGGCACCTTTAAACCAGATCAATTCTACTACACCAGTTTCATCTGAAAATTGGCCAACTAAGCGTTGCTTATTTCCAACTCCTGCCATTTGAAAAGAGTTGAATTTTCCTATGATTTGAATGTATGGGAGATCTTCGCGAATTTCATTTACCTTATAGAATTTGGTCCGGTCTTCGTATCGGAAAGGATAATGTTGCAATAAATCTGCGAAAGTGAATATCTCTAATTCCTTTTTTAGGAGGTCAGCTCGCTGTGGTCCGACACCTTTTAGGAATTCAATATTACGTTCGAAGAAACTCGTCATTTAGGAGAGGTTTTCACGAAAGTACAATGAGAAAAGATTCTGGACTACTCAGATGAAAGAATTGACCATAAAAAAAGTACAGACTAGTCATTTTGCGCTTAATTGTGGATAAGAACATCTCATTAGGCCAATGGTGGCATAAATGATTTTCTACCTAAAATGTTGGGACAGTAAAAAGCACAAGTGCCGCAAAATCACCCCCCCTCTCCATCACCCACGTTCAAGTGTGCGGAGGCCGCCAATAAGAACTTGAAGAAGAAGCCAGCGTATGCCCATTCCTTAATTTTGTCATTAAACCTAGTTAATAAGGAGGCAAGCATAATTGTCTAGGTTAGAATATGTAATATATAGTCGGACAATTGTTGTGGAGGGGTCTATTAGACTATTTCCACTCAAGGGTTTCTAACAAGTGAAGCGCATCTTCTTTGAGATAACGAATGACTGGTGCGAGGGAGTCATTTTTAGTGGCCATTTCAAAATATAAGGCACCACGAAGGAAATGATCTGTGCAGTCTGTGACGTGGAACTGTAGCTGTGAAGGCACCTCACCCTCCAGTTCGGTAAAGGAAGCATAATCACCGATTGGCAATTCAAGGATTTTCTCCTCGATAGCATATGCCTTAGCGTTGTGTTTGGAAGTGAGCTTATACGAATCTCCTATATACTCTTCTAGAAGTTTGCGTTGATTTTTGACAGGTTTATAAGTAATCTGAATGTTTGCTCCTAGATCAGGGTAGTTAATATCTATCCAGTAGCGCTCAGCAATCCAAGAATTGTCTTGGATGATTCGTGCGGAAGTCGAGTATTCGAATTGGTAAGGAAATGAATCAGCAATGGATATATACTCGTGTTGAGGTAGTTCTATCCTATTATAACCTTTTGGTTTTGGGAGATAATTATTACCACCGCACCCCATTAGAAAGAGGATTAGGGATATAATAAAGTAATTAGGCAATTCAATCTTCAAACTCACCAGTCTTGTCCGTTTTGTCGTAAGCTATAAAAACTCGAACGCGCTTTATTCGCTTCTGGTCTACTGCTACTACCGTAAATTGGAAATTAGAAAAAGTTATCTTCTCTCCCGCAGGAGGAAGCTTTGTATTGAGCTCCAACAATAGCCCCCCAAGAGACTCACTTTCTCGTTTCACCTGATCGAAGATATCAGCTTCTGCACCGATGATTTTACAAAAGTCATTGAGGGAAGTTTTGCCTTCAAAAATAAAAGTATTCGAGTCAAGTTTGTTGTAGGCAATATCATTGTCGCCATCAAACTCATCATTAATCTCTCCTACTATTTCCTCAATTACATCTTCCAAAGTAATGATCCCAGAAGTGCCACCATACTCATCAACCACTATCGCCATGTGTACTTGCTTCTCTTGGAAATCACGAAATAAGTCGTCAATTTTTTTACTCTCTGGCACAAAAAAGCCGGGCCTTAAAAGTGTCTGCCACCTAAAGTGTTCCTCTTTTTCAATGTGAGGGAGAATGTCTTTGATATAGAGAATACCTTCAATTTTATCAACCGTTTCGGAGTAAATAGGAATCCGTGAATAACCCGTTTTATTGATCGTATCCAATAACTCATGAAAAGACGTTTCCAAATCAATGGAGGTGATATCAATTCGGGACTTCATGATTTGCCGTACGGAAAGCGTGCTGAAATTCACGATTCCTTTGAGCATCCCCTTTTCCTCATCAGTAACCTCCTTATCCGCCGTAATTTCTAGAGCTTGGTTGATTTCCTGCACGGAGAGGTTATAAGCCTTTTTCTCAATTCGGTTTTCGATGACATTACTGAGCGTCAGCAAGAACCATGAGACGGGTCTTAATAATTTATCAGCAACAGATAGTAAAGGAGCCGTGAATCGTGCAAAACTCAGGCTGTTATGGTTGGCATAGACTTTTGGCACGATCTCTCCGAAGAATATGATTAAAATAGTGATGCAAATCGTCAAAATCACGATTACAGCACCTCCTGCGTCTTTGTTTCCCACTATTTTCCAGGTAGCAAAAGTAGAGATCGTGACGATGAAAATATTGATCAGGTTATTGAGAATCAATATTGTCGCAAGCAAACGTCTAGGATCTAATACCAGTCGGCTTATGTAAATGTCATTCTTTACTGTAGAAGTTTTAGTGTCCTGTAATTGCTCATGGCTTAATGAAAAGAAAGCCACTTCGGACCCAGAAATCAATCCAGACAGAAATAATAAGACAAGAATGCCTAGTCCATTGGTTAGGTAGAAGGAGATCGGCAACTGTGATATTAACAGAAATAGAACCGAGGGAAATGGGTCGTCTAATGCTGTCAAAGAGTTGTAATTAAGTTAGTCATTAGAATGGAAGGTCATCCGTGGCATCTTCTTTAGAAGCACTAACGGTGGAAGCGCTTTGAGTGTTGACTGCAGGCTCAGAGGGAGGTGGAGGAGTTGAGTCACCATCAGAATTAGAGTTCTGTCTACTTCCCAGCATAGTCATATTATCACCTACTACCTCAGTTGTATATCTAGTTACTCCGTCTTTCTCCCAAGAACGAGTTCTTAACTTTCCTTCTATATACACTTGGTCTCCCTTGTGTAAGTATTTTTCAGCGATCTCCGCAAGCCCACGCCAAAGCACGATATTATGCCATTCGGTTTGATCTTTTCTCTCACCTGTTGTTTTATCCTTATATGACTCACTCGTAGCGATTGAAAAACTCGCAACAACCGCACCACTTTCTAGGTGTCTCACTTCAGGGTCTTTACCCAAATTTCCTACAAGGATTACTTTATTAACTCCAGCCATGAAATAAAAATAATTTAAAAATCAACTTGCTCCAAGTGGTTTACGATCACTTTTGGAAGAGGCAAAGTTAATATTTCTTGCCAGCTATATGGCTTCATGTCCAATTCTTTAGAGAGTTGATTAAAACTTGCCTCATGCTGAATATTCACATGATGGAATGACACCCAAAGCTTCCTATGAGTCAATAAGTGTTTTATAGGCCCAAAGCTTTCTATAAGTTCAACAGATTTATGCTTTGACTGCATCTCTTTTATAGTTTCAAAGGAGTCTTTATTTTCCGTTCCATAGAATTCAAATAATCCATGCCAAATGCTTTCATTTCTTTCCCTCATTAAGACCGTCCCTTCTGATTCTAGTATGAAGTAGTTGATTATCAACTCTTTAGATTTTGCTTTTTGCTTTTTTACTGGCAAACTGCTTTGCAGCTTATTTGCATAAGCAAAGCATGATCCTCTAAAGTCACACTGCATGCACAATGGTGCAGGTTTACAAACGGTTGCACCGAATTCCATTATAGCCTGATTGAAGTCTGCAGGCTGATCGTTAGGTATTAACTCCTCAAGAATTTCTAGAAAAAATTTCCTGTTTTTTGTGTCCGTTATTTCCTTTTCCACGCCAAAGTATCTTGCAACAAAGCGAAAAACATTCCCATCAATAACAGGAGTTGGTTCATTGAATGCAATGGATGCAATGGCAGCTGCCGTATATGGACCTACTCCCTTTAGCTTAAGCAAATCAGCATATTTGTCAGGAAATTCTCCATTAAATTCATGAGAGATGTGTTTCGCCGTAAAATGAAGGTTTCTTGCACGGGAATAATAGCCAAGGCCTTCCCAAGTTTTCATCACTTCTTGCGGCGCGGCATTTGCCAAATCTTGGATAGTTGGATACTGAGTGGTGAAACGAATGTAGTATGGCAATCCTTGATCCACACGTGTTTGTTGCAGGATAATTTCAGAGAGCCAAATTTTATATGGGTCATGAGTTTTTCGCCAAGGCAAATCTCTCTTAACTATTGAATACCAATCAATTAGGTTTTTCGAAAAACTATTTGGACGTCTGATAGTATTTGTTTTAAATATGAGATTAAGCTTTTTATTTACCCCTTCCAAAATTAAATTTGAGCCCTTGAAAATCAAGAAAATCTAATAAAAGACAATAATAGTGACTAAAGCCGACGTAATAACTGAAATAGCTGATAAGACAGGAATAGATAAAGCGGATGTACAGGCAACCGTTGAGGCTTTTTTCACAGTAGTCAAAAACTCCATGGCAGAAGGTGAGAACATCTATGTTCGGGGTTTTGGAAGTTTCGTTAATAAAAAACGAGCCCAGAAGATTGCAAGAAATATATCCAAGAATACTGCGATTGTGATAGAAGCACATCATGTTCCGAGTTTCAAGCCCTCCAAGATCTTCACAGAAAAGATCAAGAATAGCAAAAGACTGTAGTTTCAGATGTCTAAATCTCAAATAGTTTTGGTGGCTTTGGCTTTAGTTGTAGTCATAGGTCTTTATCAATTACCGAGGGTTGTAGTAGAGAATGAACAAGCCATTTCTCTAGAAACTCATGACCTATCTACAAGTGCTGAAGATGAAGCTATCTTTTCCTCTCTAAGACAGCTACTTAACACTTCTTTGGAAATAAAAAAAAGTATTAACTTTGCGGACTCTTTGGCTAGCCTCTATCTGAAATATCAGATGCTAGATAGTGCTTCCAAGTATGCAGATTTGATTTTGAATTTGGATGACTCAAGATTGGCAACTTATACAGGAGCGCTGATTTATTACAGAGCTTTCCAGATGAGCAATAGTCCAGTTCAGTCAAAAGTATTGGCCATTAAGGCTGAAGAGCAGTTTAGAACTCTGTTGGTAGACGACCCGGAGAATAGTGTATTGAAGAACAAATTGGCAATGACTTTAATGGTGACAGAGGCTCCAATGGTGGGTGTTCAGATGTTGAGAGAGGTTTTAGAAAAGGATCCGACGAACAGAGAAACAATCCTTAACCTAGGATTACTCGCTATTAGGTCAAGGCAATATGATAAAGCCATTGGTAGGTTTGAGCATTTAATGAGCTTGGACTCCAATGACTATGAATCACTCTTTTATCTCGGTGTATCGCTTGTAGAATATGGCGATACTCTTGCAGGAAAAAGAGCGTTCAACAGAATAACTAATACGGCGGATGCTGATGCAGCACTCAAAGCAACAGCATCTACTTATTTACAAGACCTTTAAAATATTTAAGTAACTAAAACATTCAAATTATGCCTTGCGGTAAGAAAAGAAAGAGACATAAGATCGCTACTCACAAGAGAAAGAAGAGACTTAGAAAGAACAGACATAAGAAAAAATAATTTACACATCTAAATTGAGTCATTGTGAGTAATGAATTAATCATCAACTCAACTCAAAAAGGATGTCGTATTGCCCTTCTTAAAAACAAAAAACTGGTAGAGTTCCATCAGGAATCTGATGGAAACCAGTTCAACGTAGGAGATATATACCTTGGGACAGTAAAGAAAGTTGTCCAAGGCTTGAACGCTGCATTCATAGACATAGGCTATGAGAAAGATGCGTTTTTGCATTACTTAGACCTAGGTCCACAGGTACAATCTCTCAACAAATTCTCCAAGTTATCACTCGGTAAGGGAAATGTCAGTCCAAAGTTGACTGGCTTTAAACATGAACCGGATATTAATAAACTTGGTAAAATCAGTCAGGTTTTAACCAAAAACCAAAAAATTCTGGTTCAAGTCGTTAAAGAACCAATTTCCACAAAAGGGCCAAGATTATCTTGTGAGTTGTCAATAGCCGGTAGATACCTGGTGTTGGTACCGTTTTCTAAAGCGGTAAACGTATCAAAAAGAATAGGAGACGCAGGTGAGCGCAAGCGATTGAGCCGATTAATTAGCTCAATTAAGCCTGAAAACTTTGGGGTTATCATTCGTACGGTAGCTGAAGGAAAGGATATCAGAGAACTAGATAAAGATCTCTCCAACCTTACTCAGATATGGATGGATGGTATGAAAAACCTCAAAGATGCACAGCCTCGCGATAAGGTAATTGGCGAAATGAATCGTGCCAATTCCATCCTTCGTGACGTCTTGAACGAATCATTTGATAGTATCGTAGTTGACGAGAAAGATCTTTATGAAGAGATCAGAAGCTATGTCAACAAGATTGCTCCGGACAAGGAAAAGATTCTCAAGCTTTACCAGAATAAGGTGAAGGTTTTCGAATCTTTCAATGTAGAAAAGCAGCTTAAAACATCATTTGGAAAATCAGTAACTGTTGCTAATGGTGGTTATTTGATCATCGAGCATACTGAGGCTCTCCATGTGGTGGATGTCAACAGTGGTAACAAGTCAAATCAAGAGGACAATCAGGAAATGACGGCACTCAAGGTAAACCTTGAGGCTGCATCCGAAGTTGCTCGTCAGCTTAGGCTGAGAGATATGGGAGGAATCATTGTAGTGGATTTCATTGATATGCGAAAGGCAGAAAACCGTAAGAAGGTTTATGATCGCATCAAGGAAGAAATGAAAGATGATCGCTCCAAGCATACTGTTCTTCCTCTTTCTAAGTTTGGCTTATTGCAGATTACTCGTCAGAGAGTAAGGCCAGAACTCAATATTGCAACAAGAGAAGTTTGTCCTACCTGTAATGGTACTGGCAAGATTACAGCAGCGATCTCTATTGCAGATCAAATAGAGAAAACTCTTGATCACGTATTGACTGGACAGAACGACAAGAAGATTACAGTCACGTTGCATCCATATATTTACGCTTATTATACTCGTGGAATTATTTCTAAGAGAGTGAAGTGGTATTTCAAATATATGAAGTGGGTGAATCTGATAGAAGACTCATCCCTTGCGCTTACTGAGTACAGTGTGCTCAATAGCATGGGCGAAACAATAGAAGTGTAAGTCCTAAGTTGTGATTTAGGCAAAAAGGCGAGAATGAATTTTCATTCTCGCCTTTTTTATATCTGTGGTTCAGGTCTAACCTAGAACTTTATACCAATATCAAATGACACCAAGGTGTTTCTAATGAAAAGCTCTTCTTGAAACCCCCAAGTTTCTGTTTTGATCACATTCGACAATCCCCTCTGATAAGTTACGCTTGCAAACAAAGTAGTATTAATTCCGGCACGGTATTCTACTCCCCCTCCAAACAGTATCGTGGTATCAAATCCTCTGAAATCTGCAATTAATCCGTAATCTTCTTCTACAGCCTCACTGAATATTTGGATTTCTGGTGCAAGCCCTACTTGAAAGAAAATCCTGGTATCAGGCTGAACCTCGTTGGTAAAAAGTTTTAGAGAAATCGGAATCTGAAGATAGTTTAATCTGTATTCTTGGGTTGCTGGGTCGGGAGAAGTTGCTGTGAGTTGATCCGATTCTTCTGTTACCTGAAACCCAACAGATTTTGGCACAAAAATAAGTCCGGTACTGAGGTAATACGTTTCGGTTAGTTCATGGTCATAAATGAGACCAAGGGAAAACTTGAAAGCAGAATTGACCGGTTCCACATCATTCAAGCTGTCAACCAATGAAATTCTGTTGGAAGAAATTGCGGGAGAAAATTTCAGCCCTAATTTAGACTGCCCTTTGATGTTGAAAAGGAAGATTAAAGAAAATAGAAGTAATAAAGGAAACTTTCTCATGAGGATGACTTAAACGCTAAATTTGTCAACTCCAAAATTAAGGTGTATGCGAGCAGTTATCATAGTCATTCCGTTTCTTTTATTTGTGGCGTGCTCTACTGAGCAATTATGCGTGACGAAAGACGAGATTCCTGTAACTAATATTGAAATCAAGGTTGAAAGATTAGAAGAGGAACTCTTTTCTAAAAAAACCCCCGACGATATAGGGTTATTTTTGAAAGAGCATCGAATTTTTTCTCGTGTGTTTCTGAACAGCGATCAGTACCCATCAGATTCTATTTTGGTATCAAAGCTTAATAGACTGTTAGAGAACCCCTCTTTAGATACACTGTACCAAGAAGCAAAAGAAGAATACAGTGATTTTGAGCCAATTGTTGATGATCTTGAAATGGCAATTGGAAAGATCAAGACGTTATTTCCAGAAACTAAAATACCAAAACTTCAAACTACAGTCACTGGATTATACAATGATCTTTTTATTTCCGACTCGTTAATAATAGTTGGACTGGATTTTTTTATCGGTGATGATGCGAGCTATAAACCAATGGAGATTCCCGGGTATGTGCTGAGGAGATATAATAAGGAGCATTTGGCAGCCATTATTGTGAAGTTCATGGCGGGTTACCACACGCAAACAGGGATAGATGAAACCTTGTTGTCAGAAATGATTGATTTTGGAAAGACTTATTACTTTACGCGCAGGCTGCTACCATGTACACCAGACTCAATTCTTCTTGGTTATACTGCAGACGAGCTGACCTTGGCTCAAGAAAATGAACATATCATATGGGCAATACTGCTACAAAATGAGGCCCTCTTTGATTCAAATCATATTATGAAAAAGAGGTTTTTGGGAGAACGACCAAATGTTCATGAGATTAGCCAAAAGTGTCCTGGGAGAATTGGTGCGTGGGTTGGTTGGCAAATAGTAGAAAGCTACATGGACAAAAATGACGTGGAGATTCAGGAACTACTGGCAAACTCGAACAATGAAGAAATCTTTAGGCAGTCAGGATATAAACCTCAGAGTCGCTAAAGTCCAGCTGTTTCTTATTTTCAAGAATTTCATTGAGCTTTTGGACTTGTAGTTCTTTACTGTAGTACTTCTCCCCGAGCATTCTGCTATTTTGCTGATGCTTCAATAGCTTTTCGGGCTGGTCTATGTACAATTTGATTTTCGAAACAAAGCTTTCAGAGTCTTCAGGATCGTAAGTAAATCCAATATTGTTTTTTTCTATAACTCCTTTGATCCAACCACCAAAATTGGATACAATGAGATTGCCTGCGGCCAAGCCATCAAAGAATTTATTGGGGCTTCCACTACTCAAGACTTCAGTATTTTGAAAGGAGACATAACTGACATCACTAGCTTCAAGTAGCGCTTTGACATTGGCTAGATTTCCGAAAGGAAGGATATTTACATTATCAAGAGTCTTTGCTAAAGTATTGATCTTATCAAGAGTCTTTCCTTCACCTATTAGTGTGAAAGTAATTGGAACTTGAGCCTCCAAGCAAGATTGAGCCGCTGCAATTAGATACTCTAAGTGATTGGCTTGACCAAAAGTCCCAGCATAACACACCTTCAGTGGATTAGTGATATCAAACCGTTTAATTTTTCGATTAAAGTCAAAGAGGTCTAAATCCGAAAAATTGGGGAGGACATGAACTTTAGTTTGTGGAGAAACCCCTTCGATATAGTTTCTAATATCTGGAGAAAGTGCAATTACTTTTTGAGCATGGAAATAGCACTTGCTCTCAAAATGGTATAATCCTTTTTTCAAAAACCGATTCTTAATCAGTCCCATTTGTATTGGGGCTTCAGGCCAAAGATCTCCTACCTCGAAATAATAAGGGATATTGTAGACAGACTTTAAGTGAAGGGCAATTAACCCTGTAGTTAATGGAGTTGTCATTACATAAGCTAAATCATACTTCGGTTTAAGCTTGCGAATCAGGTTTTTGGACTGATATACGAATTGTATGAATGCAATTACTCTACGAATAAAACCAAATCGGTTTTGGTATGAAATTGGTAAATAAAGGACATTGATACCATCAACTATTTCATTACCTCGTTTGGTATTATGTGCAGTGATCATGGTCACTTGGTGCCCGTGCTCAACGATACCTTTGGCTAAGTGATAGGAGCGTACGCAACCACCCTCTTCGGGGATTTTGAAATACTGATGGATGTATAGAATATTCATCGCATTAAAGATTAACATAGAATATGATGATTGATAACTTCGTTATAAGTTTTCGATACAATTCAAGAAAAATCATTCTTTTGAGGTACTTCATACTCTGCTTCGTATTAGTCTTTGGTTATGAAATAGCTATTGGACAATCCAGTTCGGATCATATTTATGATCAGGCTAAGCATTCCAGCATAAATCAATATCGATTTGATTCAGATTATGAATATGTGATTCTAGCATCTGGTTTTTCAAAAGACACGATTGAAAAAATTCCCTTCAGTGATCGGCGGATAGTCAAAATTGACTTGGTACATACTACCTTCAGCGAGACTTCAGGTTTCAATCAAAGACGACTAGATGAGGCGCGACTTAGTATGCTTATAGCGTTGAATCCACAGATTATAGAGAATAAATTTTTCGATTGGAATATTATAGGACAAACCGGATGTAACTCATCTTCAAGTTGTCTTCAATTTTTTCACGGCTTTGTGATTTACTATGAAGCCTATTTCACCAAGGAGACAGCAAGAGCAGAAATTGATAGTATTAGATCAGACTTGAAATTGCTGGATCAGCGGTTGTTCGAGCTCAAAGAAGAGCTTATTCTAGACTATACTCGGATATCATGTGAGTACCCAGAATCTCGATACTCACTAGAGTATCTATCCGAACAGCTCGAAAAAATATATGACTGCTCAGAACCATACAAAGGGCGAGTATTTTTTGACGTTTACATGGATTATGGAGGGAGAGTAAAAGAGGTGAAGGTAAAAGGCAACCTTTTTCCTTGTAAAGAAATGCTCGCCAAAGCGCTCAAATACATTATGCAATGGAAACGAGGCTTAACAATTGGAAACAAGCAATATGATTTGGTAGCACATGGCATGGTAAGCTTTCCTTTGAGAAAGGAAAGTGTAGTGATCTCAAGTTTTGAAATTGCTCAAGATCTCAAGGATAGGTACCACATGCTGCAGCAATACAGTCAGTGTGTGGCTTATGAAGTGGACACTAGTTTTTTACCCATTATACCTAAGGTTCAAAAGAAAGTGGTTTCGACTGTTTTGTTTAGAAATAGACTAGATCCTGACTTGATCATTGTAGACGTCACCGGTAGTATGTATCCATATACATCCGATTTATTGAAATGGCTTAAGCTTACCTCTTCCAAAGAGGAAAAAGACTTTATATTCTTCAACGACGGGAACGATAAGCCTACTGAACAAAAGGTGATTGGCCAGACAGGAGGATTGTTTCATGTGAAAACCAATGACTACCTCCTTGCAAGAGATAAAATGTTTGAAGCCATGCGGGCAGGAGGAGGAGGTGATTTTCCTGAGAACAATATAGAGGCACTACTTTTTGGAAAAGTCAGAGCTGATTTTTCGGGCGAGACGATAATGATCGCTGATAATTTCGCCTTCCCACGAGATGCGGAGTTGCTTCGTTCATATCAGGGAAAGCTACGAATTATTCTTTGCCATACAGAGAAAGGGATTAATACGCGGTACTTGGATTTGGCGAAGAAATATGGGTTTTCTATTCACACTCGATATACTGATGTTGAGACTTTTGATGGCAATCAAGTGGAGATAGATGGAACAACCTATCTGTTATTAAGTGGTAAATATGTGAGGAGGTAGTTGGAAACTACCTGCCCAACTTTTCCCAATACTTACAAAAGCTTGTAATCTTACATTCGTCACATTTTGGTTTTCTAGCAATGCAGACATATCTGCCATGAAGAATTAACCAATGATGTGCCTTGTGAATGTACTCGTCAGGAATATGGCGAACGAGCTGCTTCTCAACTTCAAGGGGTGTCTTTGCAGTTTGGGTGACTAAGCCAAGTCTCTTTGATACTCTGAAAACATGGGTGTCTACTGCCATTGCAGGTTCGTTGTATAGCACTGAGACCACCACATTGGCAGTTTTTCTGCCTACACCTTGAAGCTTTATTAGATCTTCATGCTTTACCGGAATTTCTCCACCAAAATCATCCATGATCATTTTGCTCAATGCCATGAGGTGCTTGGCCTTATTGTTAGGATAGGAAACACTTCTAATAAGCTCAAAGATTTCATCGAACGAACCGTGCGACATATACTCCGCTGTTGGAAACGCTGCAAAAAGACCAGGAGTTACTTTATTGATTCTCACGTCAGTGCACTGCGCACTAAGTACCACAGCCACTACCAACTCAAAAGGAGAATTGTAATTCAACTCAGTCTGAGGATCCGGGAAAGCATCTTTAAAATAGGAAACGAAAGCTTCGAACCGTTCTTTTTTATTCACTTACCAAATGGTTAATATTTCAACGAGAGGCTAATTTAATCCTCTCAATTGAACCTAAACAGATTGTTCGTGAAAACTCCTTGAATGATCAAGAATGCGATTAACTGATCGCTCTGATGGAGAATAATTCACTTTTTCAAGCTGATTTACCATCAATCGAAGTTCGTCCAATTGATCTTGGAGCTGTAAGTCTGTAATCAAGGCTTGCTTAAGAGCGGCCGTTTCCCTTAGACCTAATTCATTGTATATGTACTTGATAAGGTCATTTTCTGTAAATGTTTTGATCATAGGCAATATTTGTATGTTGTAGCTTTTTTCTCAAATTAATTAAAGCATACCGCATTCTGCCTAGTGCTGTATTGATACTGACACCTGTGGTGTCCGCTATTTCCTGAAAACTCATTTGCATATAATGCCTCATCACCAACACTTCCTTCTGAGCTTCAGGGAGCTCTTGTATATACTGCTTCAGCAGATTGTGTGTATCTCTTTTTATATGTTCATCCTCAATGGTTGACTCAGAGAAGTCTAGAGAGTTGAAAACATTGCTACCATCTTCCATGATGATCTCAGGATTGCGTTTGGCTTTTCTGAAATGATCAATCGCTAGATTATGCGCTATGCGCAGCATCCATGGCAGGAACTTTCCTTCCTCGTTGTATTTGCCCTTCTTAATCGTATTAATCGCCTTGATGAAAGCATCTTGCATAAGATCTTCCGCCTGATAGCGATCTTTTACGATCAAATAAATTGTGGTAAACACCCTGTCCTTGTGTCTTTCGAGTAAAACTGCGAAAGCCTCTTCGTTACCGTTTTTGTATTGAGACAGCAATTGGCCGTCGGTCAATTTAGTCTTGTGCATTTAATCACCTGTTTGTTAACGTAGAGTTCTATCTTATATTGTCAGGGTCTAATTATGTGGATAAATTTTTTACTCGTGAGCGATCAAAACTAATGAAATATAATTTACAAACAAATCTGCCCCCAAATTTCTAATTTTGCGTGCTTTTGCAAATCATTAGCGAACCGGAAGCGTTGTAACGACTCACACTTATCAAAAACATGGCCAAAACCATAGACCACTACGATCCTAAAAAATATATTGTTATTAAGGGTGCACGAGTCAACAATCTAAAAAATTTGGATGTAGCAATCCCAAGAGACAAGCTGGTAGTTATCACCGGGTTATCTGGGTCTGGGAAGTCTTCTCTGGCATTTGATACACTTTTTGCAGAAGGTCAGCGCAAGTATGTTGAAAGCCTAAGTTCTTATGCCCGTCAGTTTTTGGGACGAATGGAAAAGCCGGAAGTGGACTACATTAAAGGAGTGGCTCCTGCAATTGCTATTGAGCAAAAAGTTTCCTCTCGAAACCCGAGATCTACCGTCGGAACAACCACTGAGATTTACGATTATCTCAAATTACTTTTCGCAAGAATTGGAATTACCTATTCGCCGGTCAGCGGCAATCCAGTCAAAAAGGATAGCGTTACAGATGTCGTTGATTATATCCTTGATCATAAAGAAGGTACCCGGCTGATTATAACTACTCGACTCAATATTAAGAAAGGGCGAAAGATTGTGGAGGAGCTGAAAATCCTATTGAGTAAGGGCTATACAAGAGTTCTGATTAATGATGAAATGAGTTTTATTGAAGATCTCTTTGAAAAGAAAATTACCAAGAAGGACCAACTTGAAATACTCATTGATCGTGCTGCTGTAAAGAGTGATGAAGAAACACAGTTTCGATTGGCAGATTCAGTTCAAACCGCTTTTTTCGAAGGAGAAGGTCATTGCAAGGTGACTATGGTTGGTCATGAGACAAAGACGTTTTCAGATCTTTTTGAATTGGACGGAATTAGGTTCGAAGAGCCAAGCATTAATCTCTTTGCTTTTAACAATCCTTACGGCGCATGTAGGCGATGCGAAGGCTTTGGCCGAATATTGGGAATCGACCCAGAAATGGTCATTCCTGACCCTAATTTATCCGTCTATGAAGGGGCAATTGCGCCATGGCGAGGCGAAACTATGCAGAAATGGCAAGAGCCATTGTTAAGGAATGGTATCAGGTTTGATTTTCCTATACACCGACCAGTAAATGAATTGACCAAGGCAGAGTATGAATTACTCTGGAAGGGCAATGAATTCTTTGAAGGGTTGGATCAGTTTTTCACATTCTTAGAATCTCAAACTTACAAGATTCAATACCGCGTAATGCTCTCCAGATATCGCGGAAGAACTGTTTGCCCTGATTGTAGAGGCACAAGATTGCGCAAAGACGCAAGTTATGTTCGGGTCAATGACTCATCATTGACGGATCTTGTTTTGATGCCGGTTGATCAACTTTCAGTTTTTTTTAAAGAATTGAAATTAACAGACCATCAGCGGGCTGTGGCCAAAAGGATACTGAGTGAAATCACTAACAGGCTCTCCTATCTCGAAAAAGTAGGACTCGGTTATCTTTCATTAAATAGACTTACAAACACCCTGTCTGGGGGAGAGTTTCAGCGAATAAAATTGGCAACATCGCTTGGTAGTGCACTGGTGGGTTCCATGTACATATTAGATGAACCAAGCATTGGTTTACACCCAAGAGATACGGATAGGTTAATTGAAGTCCTACTAGAGCTGAAGAGACTCGGAAACTCCGTCATCGTAGTTGAACATGAAGAAAAAGTGATGGAAGCTGCTGATCAGATCATAGATATAGGGCCTGCAGCAGGCACACATGGAGGAGAGTTAGTTTTCCAGGGTCGAATAGATGAAATGACTAAAAAGACGGATTCTTTTACTTCTAAGTATTTGCTAGGAGAAGAAACCATCGACTTACCCAAACAACGGAGAAAGTGGAACCAGTCTTTCACCATCGAAAAAGCACGAGAGAACAACTTGAAGAATATATCAGTCACGTTTCCTCTGGGAATTATGACCGTGATCACCGGAGTAAGTGGCTCAGGTAAATCGACATTAGTCAAAAAGATACTCTATCCAGCCATTGGTAAAAATTTGGGGATTAGTGGCGAAGCGACAGGGAAATACGAAAAACTATCAGGAGATTATCGAAAGATCGATCAGATAGAATTTGTGGATCAGAACCCAATCGGTAAGAGTTCACGGTCTAACCCTGTCACCTACGTCAAGGCTTATGATGTCATTCGCCAGCTGTTTAGCGAATTACCAGCTTCAAAAACCAATGGTTTTAAACCCGCACATTTCTCTTTCAACGTAGATGGTGGTCGATGCGACGTTTGTGAAGGGGAGGGTACGGTCAAAATAGAAATGCAATTCATGGCAGATTTGCATCTGGAATGTGAGAACTGCAGAGGAAAACGATTCAAAAAAGAGATTTTAGAAGTTAAATACAAAGAAAAAGATATTTCTGAGATTCTTAATTTGACCATTGAGGAGGCCATAGAGTTCTTTTCGGACAAGACCTCTATTATCAATAAAATCCGTCCATTGTTTGATGTAGGGTTAGGGTATATCAAGCTTGGGCAATCCTCCAGTTCACTAAGTGGTGGAGAAGCTCAGCGTGTGAAACTAGCGTCATTCCTCGGAAGAGGGGGAAATATCAAAAAAGGCCATGTATTGTTCATCTTCGATGAACCAACTACAGGCTTACACTTTCATGACATTAAGAAGCTACTTGACGCGCTCAACGCATTGGTTAATGATGGTAACTCTGTATTAATCATTGAGCACAACATGGAAGTCGTTAAGAATGCAGACTGGATTATAGACTTAGGTCCGGAAGGTGGCGAAAATGGGGGACATGTTTGCTTCGAAGGGCTGCCAGAAGACATGATAAAGTCTAAGGAAAATCATACAGCTAAATACCTAGCTGAAAAACTATAATCGTAAATTGCGCCTACCCAAGGATGATTAAGCAATTCAAAAATTAAAAAAAAGACAATGAGAAAGAATATTGCAGCAGGAAACTGGAAAATGAATCTGGATTTAGCAGGAGGCCAAAAACTTGCTTCGGAGCTTGTAAACATGGTGAAGGATGAAGTAACTAATGATGCAGAAGTTATTTTGATTCCTTCTTTCCCGTACTTGACGGCTATCAAACAGTTGATTGGTTCGGCGGCTAACATCAAGTTGGGGGCACAAAACTGTAGCGAAGCAAAAGAGGGAGCTTTTACAGGTGAAATTTCTACGGAAATGCTTGAGTCAGTCGGGGTAGATTATGTTGTCATAGGACACAGTGAAAGAAGAGAAATTTTCGGAGAGGGAAATGCTCTTTTGGCAAAGAAAACGGATGCAGTACTAGCTCAAGGCTTATTGCCAATCTACTGCTGTGGAGAAAAGTTAGAAACAAGAGAAGCCAATGAGCATTTCACCCTTAATAAAGCGCAGATTGAAGAAGGTCTTTTTCATTTATCGAAAGAAGAAATAAAGAAAGTAGTGGTCGCTTACGAACCTGTTTGGGCTATTGGCACTGGAGTAACAGCTTCCTCTGATCAGGCACAAGAAATGCACAAATTTATCAGAGGTGTCATAGCGGACAAATATGATCAAGAAACTGCTGATAGCATTTCTATCCTATATGGAGGAAGTGTGAAACCAGGTAACGCTCAAGAACTGTTCTCTCAACCAGATGTGGATGGTGGATTAGTAGGTGGAGCAAGCTTGAAGTCACGTGATTTTGCTGATATCATTAAGGCATTCTAAATGAGTTTTATAACACTTGACATCACTTGTGATGACGAAAAGAGAGAGCTTCTGCTTGCAGAGCTCTCTCTTTTTCCGTTTGACGCCTTTGAAGAAACAGACAATGGATTGCTTGCTTCATGCGAAGAGGCAGAATGGGAAGAAGCTCCAGTAAAGCAAGTTTTAGATCGATATGGAGTTATTTTCGAAGTAGAGAAGGTTGCGAAAGTCAACTGGAACGAGGAGTGGGAAAAGAACTATGACCCTGTGGAAGTAGAAGGTCAGTGTATTCTTCGTGCTACATTTCATGAGCCTCGACCCGATCTTCCTTATGAGATTATCATCACACCCAAAATGTCATTTGGTACCGGTCATCATGCCACGACTTACCAAGTGTTGAACTACCAGCTTTCGTTGGATCAGAAAGGAAAAAAAGTCCTTGATTGTGGCTGTGGAACAGGTGCCTTAGCTATAATGGCTCATAAGCGAGGAGCTAACGATATCTCTGCTGTCGATATTGACGATTGGTGCATTGAAAATAGCTCGGAAAATTTTCAGATCAATAATTGTGAGCAGATTAAGCTTTCCCTTGGCGGAATAGAAGTGATTAGTGAAGAAGAAAAATTTGATATTATCCTTGCTAATATTAACAAAAACGTATTGTTGGAACAGATTACGGATTACAGCAAGCGCCTTAAAAGTGGAGGTATTTTAGTATTGAGCGGGTTTTATACAGAGGATGTAGATGATCTACAATCAGAGGCAGCTCAGTATCGTCTTCACACCATAGAACAGACCGAACGCAATCGCTGGGCGATGTTAGCGTTGAAAAAGGGATGATTCTCTAGTCATTTCTCTAAATTTATCCGAATGAAGCGCCACTGCCTGTTGATTTTTATTGGCTTTATCCTTGCTCACGGAGTACAGGCGCAAAGAGCTTTTTCAGAAGAAAGAGATGTGTTTTTTCCACAGGCATTGGCTCAAATAAGGGCTTTGGATACTGAACCGGCAAGAAAGGTGGCCTTTGATTTTGAGAATTCATGGAAGGGTAGTTTTACCCCTGCTCAGAAAGATCAAATAGTCAAGTTGGCTATTGCCATGCAAAAGAAGGGTTACACCTTCAACCCTGATCTATGGTATTACTTCAGTTATTTAGCCTACGCGAATACACAAGCGAAGCTTTCCTCAGATCAGCTCTCCAAGGTGCTAGAGATCAATGAGCAGGTTTTTCGGACAATGGACAGGTCTGATTATCAGATTTTTTTACTGGGATTACACAAGTTCATGGCTCGTCGGATTATCGGTCAATCAAGAAATTTATTGACCTATACAGATGGAGGGTCATTCAATTTTGAAATGCTTGATGGTTACGTCGCTCCTATTCAAGAGGAAGTGGTGGAAGAAGAAATTCTTGAGGAGTCAATTGAAGAATCCGTAGAGGATGCGCAAAACCAAGATGACCCATGGGGAAGTGACGAAAATGCAAGTAATGATCCTTGGGCCAATGATACGGGAAATAACCCATGGGCAGATACATCAGCCAGTGATCCATGGGGGGATGATTCAGCTAATGATGACCCGTGGGGAGATGATGCCAATTCTAATTACGACAATAATTGGGTAGATGCTGGTGAGAATGCCTGGGGATATGACGCGGCAGGAGAAGTGTTTGAAGAAAAGGCAGATCGACAATTTTACGAGACCATGGAACAGGATTATGTCGCAGGTCTTCGATCAAAATACATCCACCCCAAACATGAAGGTCCAGCTATTGTTCTTCAAAATAATAGTATGGTAATTATTACTCCTTTTGATAGCATGATCATCAAAGAAACGGATGGTAACTTTCTTTTGAATACACGAACATTTGCGGGAGAAAGAGCCGTGATAAACTGGCCAGCGGATAATAAGAATGCTAAAGGTGCTGTTATCAGCCTCGGACAGTTTTATATCAGACCAGACCGGTCGGATTTTTGGTCGCCAAATGCTACAATGAGTTTTCCGAAGCTTTTTGCAGGAACTATCAAAGGGTCATTTATCTACAAAAGCCAAAAAAGAAGACCAAGACAACTAAGTCGTTACCCCATTTTTACTTCTAATGAAGCGGATATAGATTTGATTTTACCTGGGCGCAATGTGTCGTATAGAGGAGGTATCGAGATCAGTGGAAACACTTTTTCGGGAACGTCTGTTTCGCGAAAGCCAGGAAGATTGACGCTTTCTGATAATAAAGGAAACAAGGCGTTACTCATTTCTCAGCGCTTCGAATTCAGAGCGGATAGCATCATTACTTCAGATCAAGCTGAGCTGACTCTTGTTCATGGATCGGATACACTTCAGCACCCAGCAGTAAGCGTATTTTATGACGCACGGTCTAGAACACTTTCGCTTCTTAGAAATAAGAAGTTTCAGGTCACCCCTTTTAGAAGCACCTATTTCGATGTAAACGTGAATGCTGAAATGATCCAATGGGACATGAACACTGACTTGGTCAATTTCACTATTCAGAATGGTAAGGATTTATTACCAGTAACTATTGAATCGAAGGACTATTTCAGTGAAGAACGTTTCAGCCGTCTTGGGGCGGGAATGGCATTCAACCCTGTTGTGGCTAGCGTTTATTATGCCAATCAATACGGAACAAGAGAGTTCTCTGAGATGGAGCTCTCGGATTTCTATAAGACCGATATTAAACAAATTCGTCTGGGTATGGTGATTTTGGAGCGTTATGGTTTTGCCGACTATAACCATGAGACGGGACTTGTAATACTTAAGGAAAAGGCGTTTCATTTTTACAAAGCCTCTGGAAAGAAGGTCGATTACGATAATTTCTTCATTCCATCTAGAGAACCAGGGTTGCCAAATATCATCTGGAGTCTTGACTCTGGAGAAATGAAAGTCAATGGGGTAAAACGGTTCTATTTGACTTCAGACTATTTGGTTTACGCTGAGCCCGAGAATGAGCAGTTGACACTGCTCAAGGGAAGAAATTTTCAAATGGATGGAATGCTCAATGCGGGAGAGTTTCAGTACAAAGGCAAAAACTACCAATTTGATTATGACCAGTTTCTTATCCAGCTCAACCAAGTAGACTCAGTGCGAATACAGGTGACGATACCAGATTCGTTAAAATCAATTCAAGGAGAGAAATCACCTCTCTCAAATCATCTTAATGAAACCTCAGGGGTACTCTATTTGGATGACCCAAAGGATAAGTCGGGAGTTAAACCAGGAGCTTATCCAGACTTTGTCTCTAACTCTGATGCGATAGTATATTTTGATGGGCCTGAAGTTCTTAATGGAGCATATGACAGGTCGGTTAAGTTTATCATTCCTCCGTTTGATGCGGACAGTTTAAACAGTGATGCAGCGATATCGTTTGATGGAACATTCAATTCTGGTAATGTATTTCCTGATTTTGAAGAGACGTTAAAACTTCAGAGTGATAACTCTCTAGGGTTTGTTCATCAGATTCCACCTGCGGGTTATCCTCTGTACGGAACTGCAGCTAAAACTTACGAAAAAATTAGGTTGAGCAATCAGGGCATGCGCGGAGGTGGGAAAATTGATTTTATTACTTCTACTATTTACTCAGATGATTTTGTTTATTATCCTGATTCTGTTGCTGCTTACGGCACAGGAGGGTTTATTGGACAGGGTAATGCGAATGGATCGAGTTATCCGGAGGCAGTTCTAGGTCCATATAGGATGCATTGGGAGCCTCGGATTGATAGTATGAACCTTAAGAACATTCGGTCCCCGTTCAAATTTTACAATGCTACGGCAGAGCTTGATGGGGGTGTAAATATTACTTCTCGTGGGGTCTATGGGAATGGCATCATGTTTACCCGTGGATCAAAGGCAGTCTCCAAACAAATGGAGTTTAAGGAGCTGTCCTATGGAGCCAGACATGCTGAGTTTGAAATTCTTACAGATAATCCAGATAAGCCTGCGATGGCAGGGGATGATATTCGACTGAATTTTGATCTGGTCAATGGTACGGCAGTTATCCACCCAGAAGTAGAGGGAGTTGCCTCACTAGTTTTCCCTTATGCCCAAATGAGGACGTCTATTACCAATGCCGTTTGGGACTTGGAAGATTCTACAGTGACTATGACCAAACCAGCTGATGTACCAATTGAGAGTTCCTATTTCTATACAACTAGGAAAGAGTTGGACTCTTTAGCATTCAACGCAGAGGAGGCCACTTATGACTTCAATACCCGCGAGCTTTTTGTTAGTGGGATTCCATATATAATAGTTGCGGATGCTAAAATTACACCTGAGAACAATGAAACAACCATACTTGAGAATTTTGAATTACAAGCTTTTAACCATGCTGAGTTGATTATAGATACGGCCAATCAATATCATTATCTCTATGATGGGGAAATCAAGATAATCTCAAGAAATGAATTTGTAGGGTCTGCTAAGTATCGGTTGATTTCAGGCTTGGACACTTTCGCTATTAAATTTGATTCCTTCACACTAAGCGAAGTTTATGTCAATGATAAACCTGTGAAAATGACAGTATCTGGCGGTCAGGTCTTAGAAAAAGACAAACTGATAATTGCTCCAGGCTTTTATTATAAGGGAGGAACAAGAATGTACGCATACAAACCTTCCCTAGATTTAGATGGTTTCGTCAAGTTGAAATTGAGTGAGCCTAGCTACAATTATTGGCTACAATATGAGAGATCAGACGGAAACCCCGAGGTTTCGATGGATTTCGAGACAGCATTGTTTGAAGATGAAGTCCAACCGATTGCAGGTCTTCATTATGATCTGAGAGGAAGTATCTATACCACCTTTGTTGAATTGAGAAAATTAGATTCCGATGAAGACTTTTTCATGGCTAAAGGACTTCTTACTTATGATACATCTTCTCTTACATACCGTATAGAAAAACAGAGCAAAACGTATGGGGAAAGCTATGAAGGCCATACTTATATCTATAATGACAGCACTAAAAACGTAATCTTCGAGGGATTAGTGAATTTTTTTAATGTCTATAATCAAGATGTGACCATTCAAGCATCTGTGTTGGGAACAGGCAATAGAGAAAGCTATGAGTTTGATTTGAATGCTATGTTGGGTATAGATTTCCAAAATGCTCAGACTTATATGGAGCTCATGTCAAAAGACTTGATTGATATTGTAGAAAGGCTTGGGCCTCCTTTGGCAAATGATTTTTCATCCATAGAATTACTCTATAAACTGGCCAACTTTACGAGTGATCAAGTAGCGAAGGGATATGAGAAAGCAAGCCTTAAGGACTATGAGCCACTACACGATATTTCAGAAAAGCTTGAGAAATCACTGTTGATTTCTGGTGTGAAACTGAAATGGTCACAGGCTCACAAGTCATTTTATAATACAACGAAACTGGCTATTTCTAATATTTACGACAAAGATATCAATGCCAAATTGGATGGTTTTATAGAGATCATGAAGGATGATTCTAACAATGATGTGCTTAACATCTTTATTCAGGCCGCTCCTGGTACGTGGTATTTTATCGGCTATGCTGGGAACCAACTCTTTATGTATTCTTCTAATAGTGATTTTAACGATGACGTAGCTGCAAACTCCAACTTTGGAAAGGCAAAACCTGGAGACTTAGTCTTGGTTCTGGGAGATGAGACAGAGACCTTGACTTTCATTAATGATTTCAGAGAAAAGTATTTTGGTATTACGGAAGCCTATGATCTAGTAAGCCCTGATGAGATCAGCGTAGAAGATGACGAAACATTTGAGACAATTGAAGAAGACCCAGATGATGATGGGTTTGGCTTCTAACACAAAGCCTATATTTGTGTTCAATAAATGAACAATATTATTACTATGGACGCAGTACAACATCTAGAAGCTAACAAAGATCAATACCTCGAAGAGTTGCTCGAACTCTTAAGAATCCCGTCAGTAAGTGCAGACTCAAAATTCAAAGGTGACGTACGCAAGGCTGCTGAGTTTATCGTATCCAAGTTTGAATCTGCTGGGGCCGATAAAGTAGAACTCGTTGAGACTCCTGGTCACCCAATAGTCTATGCTGAAAAAATTATTGACCCAAGTTTGCCAACAGTATTGGTTTATGGTCACTACGATGTTCAGCCGGCTGATCCTTATGAACTTTGGGATTCTCCACCATTTGAACCAGTGATCAAAAACGAAAGAATTTATGCTCGCGGAGCGTGTGACGACAAAGGCCAGATGTACATGCATTTGAAAGCCTTTGAGTCGATGATCAAAACTAATTCGCTTGCTTGTAATGCCAAGTTTATGATCGAAGGCGAAGAA
>CAYGPP010000001.1:0-54731 GCA_964351885.1 uncultured Marinoscillum sp. | reverse complement strand
AAGAAGAAGTTGGCTCATCTCACTTAGAGGCCTTCGTCAAATCGAATAAAGAAAAACTATCTGCTGATGTTATTTTGATATCCGATACAAGCATTATCAGTAACGACCAACCATCCATTACCGTTGGATTGAGAGGGTTGAGTTATTTGGAGGTAGAAGTAACGGGACCAAATATTGATTTGCATTCTGGTGCATATGGAGGAGCCGTTGCAAACCCAATTAACACACTTTGCAAGATGATAGCAAGCCTTCATGATGAAAATGGGCACATTACCATACCAGGGTTTTATGACAAAGTCGAGGAACTTACAGCCGAGCAACGCGCTGAAATGGCTAAAGCACCATTTGATCTAGGGGATTATAAGAAAAGTCTAAATATTGATGATGTAGCTGGGGAAAAAGGATTTTCGACTATCGAAAGAACCGGAATCAGACCTACACTTGATGTGAATGGTATTTGGGGTGGATACATAGGTGAGGGAGCTAAAACGGTACTTCCATCTAAGGCCTATGCAAAGATCTCCATGCGTTTGGTTCCCCACCAAGTGAGCGATGAGATCACTCAATTATTTCAAAATCATTTTAGCTCGATTGCACCCAAGTCTGTTAAAGTAAAAATAACACCTCATCACGGAGGAGAAGCAGCAGTAGTATCTACTGATTCTCCAGCGTACAGAGCAGCGAGTAAATCATTTGAAAAATCATGGGGGAAAACACCAATTCCTACTAGAGAAGGAGGTAGTATTCCAATCGTAGCGCTGTTTCAGAAAGAACTTGGTCTTGATCCAATTCTGATGGGATTTGGTCTCAACTCTGACGCTATTCATTCTCCAAATGAGAGCTATGGACTTTTCAACTTTTATAAGGGCATAGAAACGATTTCGTATTTTTATCAGTTCTTTCGAGAATCTCATACATAATTCACAGGTCATGAGACAATTTGAGGCTTCCCACATTGTGCAAGTCTTATTTGATCTCACTTTCTAATTAGACTTAATACAATGTCGCGAAACTCTTTGAAGCATTTTTTATTTTTTGCATTCGTATCGTTTTCTATTTCTTCCTTTGCGCAAATACTAGAGCCGGTAAAATGGCAGGTGAAACTTTCAAAGACTAGCGCAATTGCAGGAGAGGAAATTGAGGTCATCTTTGAAGCGAAGATCGATAGAGATTGGTATTTGTATTCTTCTGATTTCGATCCAGACTTGGGGCCGATGGTCACGGAGTTTGAATTTGATAGCAGCACCACTTATGAGTTGATCGGAATTATTCAACCAATTAATCCTTCGAAGAAATACGACTCACTCTGGGAAGGAGAATACACATATTTTAAAGAGGAAGGGCGCTTTGTTCAGAAAGTCAAAGTGATAAATGATGATTTTCAAATCACTGGAAGTTATGCCTATCAGGTTTGTTCAGATATAAGCGGACTTTGCATACCATTCGATGATACGTTTGCCTTTAGGGCGAAACAGGGATCAGTAAAATCACCTCCAGTTTCCAAGGGGGATACTGAAGACAAGAGTTTTTTGGACCAAAAATCTTCGACAGATCCGTACTCGTTATTGTCGTTCATGTTGGTGGCTTTTCTAGCAGGACTGGCAGCTCTATTAACCCCTTGTGTATTTCCAATGATTCCAATGACCGTGACTTATTTTACGGGAAGGGACCATAATAAGCGCGGGAGATTTTTCAATAGCCTTTTCTATGGGTTCTGTATTGTTTTGATTTATTCAATAATTGGGGCAGTATTGACACCATTTATGGGGCCAGAGACAGCTAATGATTTAGCCACTGGTTGGATTCCCAATGTTATTTTCTTTGTCGTTTTTGTTGTCTTTGCACTTTCATTTTTTGGTTTGTTTGAAATTAATTTACCTCATAAATGGGTAAATGGAGCAGACAAGCTTGGAGACAAGGGAGGTATTATTGGGATCTTCTTCATGGCGCTCACTCTAGTTTTAGTATCATTTTCTTGTACAGGCCCAATCGTAGGAAGCATCTTAGTAGAGTCAGCAGGAGGATTAGCACTGAAGCCTATATTGGGAATGTTTGCGTTTTCAGCGGCATTTGCAATCCCTTTTTCCTTGTTTGCCTTTTTCCCAAATTGGCTCAATGCGCTTCCTAAATCCGGAGGATGGCTCAACGTAGTGAAAGTTGTTCTTGGATTTTTGGAACTAGCCTTGGCTTTCAAATTTTTGAGCATAGCAGATCAAGCATACCACTGGGGCATACTTGATAGGGAAATCTACCTAGCTATTTGGATTGTTATTTTCTCAATGCTTGGTTTTTACTTATTGGGTAAGATTAGATTGAAGGGAGATTCAGATTCACAGACAGTGAGTGTGCCAAGGCTTATCTTAGCTATCTGTACATTCACATTTGTATTATATCTGATACCCGGAATGTTTGGTGCGCCTTTAAAGGCTCTGGCGGGATACTTACCTCCCCTATCTACTCATGATTTCAATCTTCAGAGCAAATCGGTGGCTTCCAGTATTAACCCGACCGAAACGTGCGAGGATCCACTCTATGCCGACTTTTTGCACTGGCCTCATGAACTCAATGGATATTTTGATTATGACCAGGCGTTGGCTTGTGCTAAAGAGTTAAATAAACCACTATTTGTTGATTTCACAGGTCATGGATGTGTCAACTGTAGGGAAATGGAGGCTCGTGTATGGTCAGAAGAACCCGTTTTAAGTAGGCTAAGTGACGACTTTGTTTTGTTAGCACTTTATGTCGATGACAAAACCGAATTACCAAAAGATAAATGGTACGTGTCGACTTATGATAAAAAAGAAAAGAAAACCATTGGTAAACAAAACGCGGACTATCAAATTCGTGAGTTTCGAAACAACGCACAGCCCTTTTATGTGATTCTTAGTCCAGACGGAGAACTTTTGACAAAACCGAAAGCATACGACCTAAATGTTTCTAATTTTGTGGCGTTTTTGGAAGACGGGAAACAAACTTTTCTTAACCGTCAGAAGTAGTTAGTAGATATGTTAAAAAAGGTTGGTGTTGCCCTCATCACGATTTTGTTGGGAGTCGCTGTTTGGTTTTGGTTGGATGCACGAGAAGAGAAAAGAAATGCCGATTTAGCTCTAGAGGTAGATACCGTATCCGTTGAAGTTTCTGAGCCCTTATTTTTTTATGGGATTCCTGTTGACACTTTTGATGTGTTTAAGGATAGGGTTAAATGGTCACAAAACTTGTCGAGCATCTTGGCAGACTATAACATTTCGCAAGAGCAGATATATCAATTAGCCAACGCATCTAAGGGAGTTTTTGATGTGAGAAAACTAAAAGCAGGTTACCCATATGCTATAATTCATGGCCGAGATTCACTAAAGACAGCCCGTCATTTAATTTTTGAACCAGATGCGACACAGTATGTAATCTTTAACCTTGCTGACTCTATATATGTCGAGGCTATAGAGCGCCCTATGATCACAGAAGAAGTGACTTTTACTGGTGAGATTCAGTCGAGTGTTTACGATGCAGTTATTGAAGGTGGGGCATCTCAATTACTTGTCTTCAAACTTGTAGATATTTTTGCTTGGCAGGTAGACTTCTTTAGAATTCAAAAAGGAGATGAGATTAAGGTTGTATATGAGCAAACCAGAGTCAATGACCAAGTAGTCGAAATTAACAGAATTTTAGGAGCATACTTTAAGCATTTTGGCCGTGAGTACTATGCTGTTTTCTATGAACATGACGGAAAAGAAGATTATTTTGATGAAGAGGGTAATAGTCTTCGAAAAACATTTTTGAAAGCACCCCTAAACTATTCGAGAATAAGTTCGAGATATAGCCCAAAAAGATATCACCCTGTCCAAAAGAGATATAAAGCTCATTTAGGAACGGACTATGCTGCCCCAACTGGCACGGAAATACGAACCGTAGGAGAAGGTGTGGTGGTAGAGGCAAAATATGGAAAGTACAACGGTAACTATGTTAAAATCAGGCATAACAGTAACTATTCAACGCAATACCTTCATATGTCGAAGATAGCCAGAGGAATAAGGCCTGGAGTAAAAGTGAAACAAGGTCAGACAATAGGATATGTGGGAAGTACAGGACTTGCAAGTGGACCGCATCTTTGTTTTAGATTTTGGAAAGGCGGCAAGCAGGTTGATGCTCTCAAAGTAGACTTACCACCTTCAGAGCCCGTGAACCCAAGACAATTGAAGGGCTTCTTGCATGCTAAGAATGTAATGATGAACCGCCTCTATAATTTATCCGATTTATCATACATTCCTCAAGAGGAAGAGTTGGTTTACTCAGACTCTGCATTAACAACGCAATAAGCGTAATCCAAAAGCATTGATAATTGGTATTATTTGGCTTAATTTAAGCTTTTAACCAAAATCATAGATATGATCAAGGTGATTCTAAGTCTTTCTCTTTTCTTTATGCTGTTTTTCTGTATCGGGCAAGCATCAGAGACATTTGTCAAGGTCACAGGAAAAGTGCTCAACTCAAGAGATTCTTCCGCAGTATCTGCTGCCAGTTTGTTTTATGAAAAACTGCCCTATTATGATGATATGGGTATGTCCAAGAGTACTTCGAGTGGAGGCTATGAGTTTATTCTTATCAAGGATACAAAATACAGTTTTCGACTATCGGGAGGAGGATATTTAGAGACGAGTCAAGAATTATTGGTTTCTGATTCGGATGGAGATGCAGAGATGGTCTTAAATCTATTTATTAATCCAGTAGAAGAAGAAGAGCTTCCGGAACTTATGTCATTAGAAAATCTAATTTTTGCGAGAGGTAGTGACCTAATATCTAATACATCTTTTAAAGAGTTAGATGACCTTGCTGTCTATTTGGAAGAGAACTCTTCCATCATTATTCAGCTTGAAGGACATACGGATTTTGCTGGGAATAGCGAAGCAAACTTGAATTTGTCGCAAGCTCGTGTAGAAGCGGTAAAGGATTATATAACCGATAAGGGGATTAAGAAAAACCGCGTTTTGACCAAGGCATTTGGGGGATCTCAGCCACTTTTTACTGAACGTACACCTGAAGCGAAAGCAAAGAATAGACGTGTTGAGGTTAGAGTCATTAGCAAGTAATCATCAATTTTATGAGAAATAATTTACTAGCCACAGCATTTGCAATATTCACTTGCTATTACACCTCTGCCCAGGAAACGGTGATATGGGGGACACAAGTGGTTGATGTTTCAAGTGAATATTCTCCTCTTGAGTATTCGGCGATTCAAGCACTTCACAAACCAAATGTTTATCCGGGAGGAGGAAATAATGCAAATGCTTGGCGAGCAAAAAATGAAAACTCAGAGGAGTTTGTCATGGTTTCATTTGATAAGCCTATTAAAGCAAAACAAGTAGCAATTGCTGAGACTGAAAACCCTGGGGCAGTTACCAAAGTTTATGCGTATGATGGTGAGTACAATGAATACACGCTCTTTGATCTTACTCCAAGGCCTATACCAATAGAGAGCAGATTACTAAACTTATTTTTTGAAGATACTCCCTATGAGATTTATGCAATTAAGGTTTTCATAGACGGGGAAGCGGTACCGGGTTACAATGCTATAGATGCAATCGGGATATCATCTTCTAACCTTCCAATTTCTGTACTGATCAACCTAGCAGCAGGAATGGCTCAGGGTAAAGAAGCCGACAAACTGGGAGCTGATGTTAATAGCTCTTACGTTGAGCATAGTCCAATTATTTCTCCGGATGGTAGCCATTTATATTTTAGCAGACGATATCACCCCGATAATGTAGGAGGTGTGGATGATGTTGAAGACATATGGGTTTCAGATAAGGATCCTGTGACAGGAGAATGGCTGCCTGCAGTGAACGTTGGACCACCTCTCAATACTCCCGGACCTAACTTTATTACCTCCGTTACTTTGGTAGATAACGAAGAGGTTTTAGTCCTGGGTAATAGGTATGGTAAGAAAGGACGAATGTATTCCGGTGTTTCAATGTCCAAAAGAAGTGGAGACGATTTCGATAAGCCCACAGCAATAGAAATTGAGAATGACTATAATTATTCCACGAAGGTTGATTACTTCATGACAGAATCTGGAGAATCAATGATCCTGTCAGCGGAGAGAGATGATTCCTACGGCGGGAGAGATTTATATGTCACTTTCAAGAAAGGGACTATCTGGTCTGAGCCGAAGAATTTGGGTGATGATATAAACACTGCTTCTGATGATTTTTCACCTTTTCTAGCGCAGGATGGGAAAGTGTTATACTTCTCCTCGGCCGGATACGCCGGATATGGGGGTTCAGATATTTATGTATCTATTAGGCTGGATGACACTTGGGAGAAATGGTCTACTCCAGAGAACTTGGGCTCTAGTGTAAATTCCAAAGGAGACGATCAATATTTTAGTATACCAGCCTCGGGTAAACATATTTACTTCTCAAGAGGAGACCTTGATGACGATACAGATATTTTTAGGTTCAAAGCGGATGATATTTTTATTGATAAAAACAGTAAACTCTATGCTTCTGTTTCGCATTTACGCGAGCCGAGTTTAAGACCGGATGATTTTGTAAGAACTATTTACGGAAACGTATTAGATGCGGAATCAAATGCTGGAATGTCAGAGGTGGAAGTTGTTCTTGAGCGATTACCTGATGGTTTGGAAATGGGAAGAACCATGACAGGAGTAAACGGGGATTATACTATGGGTGTTCGGGGAGGGGCAAAGTATGGGCTTACAGCTAAAAGGAACGGTTTTTTGTCTACAAATGAAAACTTCAACCTTAACGAACTAGCTGCTAATGATTCCACAAGAGTAGATCTTAACCTATCATTGATAAAAGCAGGAACTTCAATCGTATTAAATAATATTTTCTTTGAATTTAATAAAACGCTATTGACGACTTCTTCATATTCAGAACTTAGGCGTTTAGTAGAATTAATGAAAAGTGGAGAAATTAAGAAAGTGGAGGTTTCAGGACATACAGACTCAGTTGGAGATCTTGCCTATAATCAAAATCTTTCAGAGCGACGAGCCCAAGCGGTGGTTAATTACATGCGCAGCAGCGGCATCTCTACAGATAGGATAATTGCGGTTGGGTACGGCGAGAGTAGACCTATTGCTCCGAATGACACCAAAGCAAACCAAGGTAAGAATAGAAGAGTAGAGTTTAAAATAGCCGAATAAACAAAAATCTAGCCTTCAGTCTAATTGAGCGATAGTCTGATTAAAAATCACGAAAATTTCCTGAGACCGATTGCTTGGGTAAAGCAAATGTGCTTTTTCGAGCATTAATTCCGCTTTGATGAAATCACTATCATTGTAGGCAGCTATTGCTAAATTGAAATATTGTAGTCCAGCGAGCTGAGTTAGCGAGATTTTATTATTGATGTTATGCCCATACTGTGAGACAACAGTTTCTTTCAGAACATTTGAATCTTCCGAAGGAGTGAATCTCTCAAGTCGTTCCTTAACGAATTTGTGCTTGGTCTCGAATCCGAAAAAAGGATCGGTAGATTCAATCAGGACAGAGTCATTTCCGACATAGGCCAAAATCATCACATGATGTGCAAACTCATAAATATCATATTGGATATTGAATTCATCTAGAAGCAGCCCATAGAGAGCAGTTCCGGTAAGACAGTCATATTCGCCTCGCTCAAACAGATCACTGAGAGTTACATACTTAGTATAGTTAGCCAGTTTGGTCTTGTGGGTATAGTAAAATATTTTTTCAAGTGTCTTTAGATCATCATGACGTTGACTATATTTTTTGAGCTTTTTGATGAGCTCTGATAGGTCTTCTTGATAAGCATTATATTTAGCTTGATCAATATTCGAATCAGAAGCGAGAAAGATTTTTAGTGTATTTTTTTCGCCAAAAGCTTCCCGCTCTAGATTGCTGTGGAATTGGGTTTGGTTAGTTTGAGCTGTTCCAAAGCAAGAAAAGAATAAAAGGCAATATGATAAGACAAGTGTTTTCAAAATGAAATTATCAGGCGAAGATTAATTTAATGTTACCCTAAAGTTAATATAAGTCCGCAATGTTATCCAAATGTTAACAAAACTATAATGAATCCGACACAGATAAAGGAGCTATTTGATTCCCAGTTAGATAAATCGAGAGCATTGAGGAATGGGTCTCTTTCTGAAAGGAAAGAGAAGTTGGGGAAAATGAGAAAGTGGTTATTTGACCATCAAGCGGATTTGCAATCGGCATGTTTCAAGGATTTAGGAAAACCAGCACCTGAGGTTGATGTGACCGAGCTATTTCCTGTTTTGACGGAGGCCAAACATGCGAAATCAAGACTTACCAATTGGGCGGCTTCCAAACGAGTAGAGGGGGGAATGGCTTTCTTAGGAACTCGTGCTCATGTTCAATACGAGCCCAAGGGTAGATGTCTAATTATTGCACCATGGAATTATCCCATCATGCTAAGTTTGGGACCAATCATTTCAGCCGTGGCTGCCGGCAATACCATTATTTTAAAACCTTCTGAGTTTACCCCAGCTACTAATAGAGTGATTGGTCAGTTAATAGGCGATATCTTCGATGCGGAGGAGGTCTTTATGCTAGAAGGAGAGATAAATGTTGCTACAGCACTTTTGGAACTCCCTTTTGATCATATCTTCTTTACCGGAAGCCCAGTGGTGGGAAAGATTGTCATGGGGGCGGCAGCCAAAAACTTAACCTCGGTCACACTGGAACTTGGAGGGAAATCTCCTTGCATTGTGGATGAAACTGCCAGAGTGGGCGATGCTGCTCAACGAATCGCATGGGGAAAATGGACCAACGCCGGACAAACCTGCGTTGCTCCAGATTATCTTTTCATACATGCCTCGAAAGTTGAAGAGTTCAAAAAGAAACTTCAATCGGAAGCTGAGGAAAGGTATGGAGCGCGTAGTAATTATGGATTGATTATCAACTCGAGACATTTCTCAAGATTGAGACATCTCTATCAAGATGCTATTGGCAAGGGAGGCCGATTGATTTTTGGAGGGGAGGCCGATGAATCTAAGAAGTTTATGCAACCAACCTTGCTCGAAGGGGTAACCAATGATATGGAGATTATGCACGAAGAGGTTTTTGGTCCTGTACTCACCCTAATGGTTTATTCAGATCTAAATGAGGTCATCGAATATATCAACGACCGTCCAAAACCACTGGCACTTTACCTCTATAGTACCAGCAAGAAGAACCGTGATTTAGTCGCGAAGAATACCTCTTCAGGAGCGCTAGTATATAATGATAACGTGCTGCAATTTGGACATCCTCACCTACCTATGGGAGGAGTCAATAATAGCGGAATTGGGAAAGCGCATGCAAAAGCAGGCTTTGATGCATTTAGTAATTCAAAGGCTGTACTAAGGCAGAGAAATGGAATTTCGATACCGAGTATTATTTATCCTCCGTATACTCCTATCAAAAAGAAGGTGATAGAATTGATGCTTAAGTATTTTTAGTATTATTTTCGCTTATTATGAAAAACACAATCTTTCTAGCATTATTGATTCTTGTCATCTCGGCATGTTCTAGTGGAAGTAACAGCGAACTGCCAGCTGGGTGGGAAGGCGATTGGGAAGCTCTTTGGGTGACCGATTCAGTTTCATTCGAAGGCATAACCGGAATCACCGATTTTACAATGCCTGGAAAAGTTTCCTTTCAAGGGGATCAAGTCACAATAAAAGCCTTCGGGTTTGAGGGTTGCGTTTTTAGTAAAGACACGCTAGACCATTCGTTGACTTGGAAAGTAAGCAATGACTCACTAATTCTTATCAATGATGAAGATACTCCGGGTATGGTTTATCAGATCATGAACAAGACTAATAGTGAAGTTTCACTGAAGCTCATGGATGATATCTTTCTTACCTTGAGTAAATAAGGGGTTTCTTTAGGAGATCTCATTGCTTTTTCTCGAAAGCTCCCCTTAAGTTGGAAAACAAGGATATTTTAAAATACCATTCACTTTGCTATTTCGCAAGTACTAAGTTTTTATTTAGCGTATGATTCATTTTTCAAATCAATAAACAGGTTAATTTGCTAATGATATCACAAACCTGTTGTCATGAAAAAAGTATTAGTCGTTTTCGGATCCCTCATTGGACTTATTTTTTTAGCTGCCATATTACTTCCTATTATCTTTAAGGAAGATATTAAATCGGCGATTGACAAGGAATTAGACAATGCCTTGAATGCCGAAATCTATTATGATTCCGATGGACTGAGTCTGTCTTTATTCAAATCATTTCCCAATTTCGCAGTTACAGTTGAAGATTTTGGGATTATTGGTAGAGCGCCATTCGATCAAGACACGTTGGTTTCTGTTGGTGAATTCGGTCTTACTTTGGACATTATGTCTGTCATTAATTCGGATCAAATTAAGATTTTGGATGTTTCATTTATTCAGCCCCGTATTAAGGTCTTGGTTTTGGAAGATGGCACGGCTAATTATGATATAGCCAAGTCTTCTGAAGAGTCTCCTGTGGCGGCAGAAGAGGCATCTGCTCCATTAAACATTCAAATTCAGTCTTGGAGGATCGAAGATGCATTTTTGATTTATGATGATAAGTCATTACCGATGGTGGTTTCCATTCAGGAATTGAATCATACTGGGTCTGGAGATTTTGCACAAGACATTTTTGATATGGTGACCGCCACTACGGTCGGGGAGTTTACGCTTAGTTATGATGATGTAGAGTATGTCACCAAAAAAGTGATGAAAGCAGACCTAACCATGGCAATGGATTTCACTAACATGAAGTTCACATTCAAGGAGAATAAAATTGTACTCAATGATTTTGCTTTTGGGTTTGACGGCTATGTGAGCATGCCGGCAGATGACATTGATATGGAAATCACTTATGGAGGAAAAGGTATTAACCTTAGAAGTGTATTATCACTCATTCCAGGAACATATCAGGAGTATTTGGATGGTGTTAATGCATCTGGTATAGTGAGTTTTGATGGAGAAGTAAGGGGAACATTTAACGACACTTCAATGCCCATAGTGATTGCCAATTTTGGAATTAAGGATGGTAAAGTTGTTTATTCAGAGTTTCCAGCTCCAATGGAGGATATTCAGATCAGTGCCAAGTTCGACTATCCATCAGCGGATTTACGCGAGTCTAGTTTCTTAATGGATAAATTTCATATGAAACTAGATGGAGAAGAGGTTGAGGCTTATCTCCTTTTCAAAGACTTTGAGGATTATTTCTGGGATTTCCGATTAAATGGAGACATTGACCTTGAGAAAATTACCAAAGTCATCCAGCTTGAGGATATGACATTGAAAGGGCATGCAAATGCGAAACTTGCAACTTCTGGCCGTATGTCTGATTTGGATGCGGAGCGATATGGGAAGCTTCCAACATCAGGGAACCTTGAACTTACAGATTTCTATTACGAGAGCGAGGATTTGCCACAGGGTTTTGGCATAGCTAATGCAAAACTAACCTTTGATCCAAAAGCTATTTCACTTGATAATTTTAAAGGAAATGCGGGAAAAACGGACATTAATATGGACGGTGAGATAACTAGTTACTTGCAGTACGCACTGGCTGATAGTGCCATTCTTTATGGTCAGCTAAACTTCACTTCATCCTTAGTGGATGCAAACGAGTGGATGGCGGAGGGATTTGAGGAGGAATTACCAGAGGACACGTCTATCATTGAAGAGGTAAGAATTCCTGAGAATATCAATTTTGTATTGACTTCTAAGATCGATAAAATCCTATACGATGATTTTGAGATGAAAAACTTCCAAGGAAAGCTTATTGTAAAAGATGGAGCCGTGAGGTTCGAGAAGGCAGGCTTCAATTTATTAGATGGAGCGTTTGAGCTTAATGGCGCCTATGAATCAAAAGCATCTCTTGAGAAACCATTATACGATTTTGATTTTTCAGTAAAGCAACTTTCTATAGCATCCGCATTCAAATCATTCACATCCGTTCAGCGATTGGTACCAGTGGCGGAGAAAATGCAAGGAAAATTTTCCACGGATTTTAAGATTAACGGAAGTCTAACTTCAGATATGATGCCTGTCTATGAAGATATGCAGGGTTCAGGTTTAATTGCAATTGCCCAAGCTTCACTTAAAGATGTCAAACTCCTTTCGGCGGTTTCTAGTGTAAGCAAACTCAATCAAGGAGATGGTGAGGTATCATTAAAAGATGTGATCATGGCAACTGAGATTAGAGATGGTAGACTGTTTGTAGAACCATTTGATTTGACCATTGGTGGACGAAAAGCAACAGTCGGAGGTAGTACTGGAGTAGATGGGAGCTTGGACTATGCCATGTCTATGAATGTCCCTGCCGGTCAAGTTGGTAATGCCCTCAATAGTGCCCTGTCTTCGGTCGCAGGACTTGATAATGCTATCGGCAAGGATATTACTTTGAACTTGGGAATTTTGGGGACTTATGACAACCCAAAGGTTTCTTTATTGAGCGCAAAATCTGCAGGATCAACTGGCGGAAGTGTAAAAACGGCCCTAGAGGATAAAGTCAAGGCGAAGGTGGAAGAGAAGAAAGAAGAAGCCAAAGCGGCAATTAATACAGCAAAAGACTCTGTAAGCACCATAGTGGAAGAGAAGAAGGAAGAATTGAAAGAGGAGATCAAAGAAGAGGTAGATAAGGCCAAGCAAGATGCAAAGGATAAGGCGAAAGATGCTGTCAAAGATATCTTTGGAAAGAAGAAAGATGGAGGGGGTTAAGACTTTGTGTTTAGAATTTGATTGAATAAACAATATTGGGGATCATCGGGAGTTGCGTTCCTTTCTCCAGTTCTTCTGTGGCTATATTGTAATAGAAATTTACAAGAGCATTTTGGTTGGTTATGTTATTGAAATCAATTTTGAATTCACGTGTTGTCCGTCCTTTATTCTTTCTGGTCCCAAGTGAAAGGTTAATGAAAAACACATTTTCTCCTATCTGTGAATAAGGTTGATCCTGATATATGGTGGCTTTCGCCGTTTGAGAAGCTGCAAGATCTATTGGCGTATAAGGTGTACCTCCCAGGAAACTCACTTTTGTATTGACGAAAAACACTTTTCTACGATTCGGTTTACCATAATTAAATTCTTTTCCCCCAATTAAGTTGAAAATATAGTTACCATTGAAGGCTGTAGATCGCTCAACACCGTCACCTCCCGTGTATAATGAGTTATAAAGTGAGAATGTGCTCATATAATATAGGCCATTATTAAACGAACGCTCGAGTGTTAGTTCCATTCCGTAATTTCTTCCGGTTCCATTATTAACCAATGCGTTCGTAATGTAAGATTCCGAAGAATTTAGATAAGAAAAGGTACTCGTATCAGAAGACTCAATGGGAATATCATAGAGGTGCTGATAGTAAAGCTCCGCTTTAAAATGGGTGTTTGGGTTAATCTGAAAATCGTATCCCACTACATAATGGGCAGCCTTCGGAAGTTTCAGGTTTCGGTTTGGCTGATTGAAGGTGTTTCCGTCGGATACATTTGCCAAATAAGTGGATAGATTGCCGATTTTACTATGAAAACCCAAGCCTGTATTGAATGAATGCTTAGAGGTCATTTCCCACTTAAGTCCTATTCTTGGCTCAATAGTATATGAATTATTAAAATTGAAAATGGTACTGTGTAACCCAGAAATAAGGGTGACCGACTCTGAAAACCGATGTTTCCAGCTAATGAATGTTTGCAGACTTGCAGCAGTCCCCTCATCAGTAAGCACTGTTTCCAACTTAGTAATTTCGGCATTGAAGGTTTGAGCATTGAGATCAAAATCGTATAAGGAGGTGATGATTCCAGTCTCCAGTTTGTCTTTGCTGCTCCATTTGTGATTGAATATAGATTGTACTCTGAGCGTACGTTTATTATTTTGAGCCACGGAATAAGTATAAAACTCTCCTGCATCATTGATATACTCATCCTGAGCTTTCAACATAGTTCCCGATAAGGAAACTGTGTTTTTTAGAAATGTACGATCATTGAAGAAATAGCTGTGAGTAAGTCCGATTACACCCAAGTCGGTATCGAATATTCCACGATATCCGGGATCACCATTTGCAAAAGATTCTTCTCCTACGATTCCTGATATACCTCCCAACCCGAAAATGGACAGTTGTTGATTGGAACCGATTGGCAAATTGACATTAAAGGAGGCATCTTGATATTTTGGTACACCATTGAAGTCCACAATTCCTAATTCATCTAATAGCTGTAAGGAGCTATATCTGTAATTAGCTATATAGGAGCCGCGATAACCTTCTTTAAAGGGGCCTTCGGCCGTAAAATCCACACCAAGCACGCTAGCTGATCCCGTGTATTCTCTTTTTTCGTTGTTACCTTTTTTGAATCGAATATCAAAAACTCCAGAAAGCGCATTTCCGAATTCTGGCGCAAATGCTCCGGAGTAAAATTCAGAGTTGTCAAGCATATTACTATTCAGCGCATTTATTGGCCCGCCAGTAGATCCTTCATCGGCAAAGTGATTTGGATTAGGAATTTCTATTCCCTCTAGCCTCCAAAGAATACCTCTTGGTGAATTACCCCGCACTACTATGGAGTTGTCTCCTTCTGCACTAGCCGACACGCCAGCAAAGCCAGAGACCATTCTGGCTGGGTCATTAAATGATCCAGCGTAACGGAGTGTTTCTTCGACCGAAAATGATCTAGCGCTTATTAGCGCCATTTCGTTGAGTATTTCTCCATTGTTTTTGGTCGCTGTGATAACTACTTCTTGAAGGCTTTCTACACTTTCTAGCATTCCTATGTTAAGAACGATCTCTTTTGCGGCAGTAAAAAGAACATTAGGAATGACCTGTTCTTCATAGCCAATTGAGCGAATTAAAATGCTCCTCCTACCTAAAGGCACAGCACTGATTTTGAAATCACCATAAATATCAGTGATACCACCTATGACTTGTGCTTCATCCAATATTTGTATTGTTGCTCCAACGATTGGAGACTCAGAGTCTGCATCCTTGATTGTTCCACGTAAGGTTTGTATTGATTGTGCGGCTATCGAGAGGGAGCTAATCAAAAGAACAAGGAAGAAAAAAATGTTAGTTGTTCGCATGAGAAAAAATTGATGTTCAGTATATAGAAACCTAATAATCAATTTACCCCCACATGAAAATCAATATTCCCAGATGTCCGTCAGTTTGTAAGGGGAGCCACTGGTTACATATTCATCGCCCTTGTAGTAGCGAAATTTGGATAATACAATTAGTGAGCGAAGATCTTCGCGATCTACAGAAAAATCAATTGATTGAAAAATTTCCTTTTGATGCGCGGCATTTGAAGACTTGACAATAGCGGCAGTTTTTCTCTTAAGAGAATATGCAATCAGGGCCTGAGCAACTGAACAATTATGTTTTTTGGCAATAGACTCCATAGCGGGCTCAGAGAGTAGCAAGGGTTCGTTAGAGTTTCTGAACATATCCCCTCTGCCTGGTGAGCCCATCAATGCATAACCAGACATGAGTATTTTGTTGGTCTTGCAATAATCGTGGAGCGTTTGCTGAGGTAAGTATGGATGCCATTCACACTGAACCAATTCGGGCTTCATCATGCAATCGTCCAATACGCGTTGGATCTTATCAATATTAAAATTACTTAAGCCAATATGCTTTGTAAGCCCTTCATCTAAACAATCTTCCATACCCGTCCAGGTATCTTCAATTGGGGCATCTCCATCTTCAAGATAGTCTTCTTCGCTTTGGGGGTAATCCACCCCTTTAACAAATGCCACCGGAGATTGAATTAAGAAAAGATCTAAGTACTCGAGCTGCATTTTCTCCAAAATGGACTCACAAGCAGCTTCTACATCATTATATAGATGCATGTCATTCCAAAGCTTAGAGGTAATCCAAAGTTCTTCTCGAGTAACGAGCCCATCATCAATAACAGCTTGAATTGCTTCACCAACGGCTTCTTGATTTTTGTGGATGGGGGAGCAATCAAAATGGCGATACCCTATTTCAATAGCAGAGCGAATAGTCTTATCAGCCTCATCAGGTTTAATTCCCGAGGTACCAAGCCCTATCATAGGCATTTCGTCACCATTGCTGAATTTTAGATATTTCACGTGTTCGTTTGTGTCTATCTAAATGTAATGACTTATTTAGAACGAGACATCATAAACACCTCAATTTTGACTTCATCCCCATATTTCATTCTGAGAGATATTTTCATTTCATCATCTCCGATTTTTTCGTATGTGAGTCCTTTCAAAGTAGTTTTGTCTTTTTGAAATCTCACTTTCTCAAATGTGACGAAATCTCCCTTCTCTTCCCAGCCAGTCATGTCAGGGTTGAAATGCTTTAGTTTAAGCCCAGCACTGTCCAAAACCCAGAACTCATAGAAGTTTAGGCTGCCATTTCCATTAAAATGACGAAACATGCCCATCATGGTACCATTAGCATCAGGAGCAGACCAGATTTCTTCCATTGTTCCTCCAAAGCCTTCACCTGTCCAGGTTCCAGTGAGCCAAGAATTGTCGATGGTTTCTTGAGCTTGGAGTGTGGTGCTTGAGATTATTATTAATGCGAAAGTGAGTCTAAATTGAGATTTCATATTGGATTATTTAGCCATTTCAATTTAGTAAAATTCAGACAACCATGACTATCACTCAAACACCTCAAGCTGCGTTCCGACTGTCTCTAGCCCTTCTTTAAAAGATCTCGGTTGAAACCTCAAGACTTCTTTTGCTTTTGAAATATCAAAACCTGTTCTTGGCGGGCGTTTAGCTACTTCCTTGAATATAGACGCATCCACTGGTTCGATAAGCGATTTATCTAACCCGAAATGTTCAGCGACTTTGTGAACTAATTCATATGGGCTCATCTCTTCTTCGCCTGAGACATGAAAGATTCCTTCATGTGCGCCCTCCGAAATGGAGAAACACCCAATCGCTAAATCTTCCACCAAGGTTGGCGTTCTCCACTGATCGGTAACCACTTTGATGCGCTTATTTTGCTCAAGGCTTTTCTTGGCCCAAAGCACAATATTGGAGCGAGTCATATCACGCGAAACACCATAAACCAATACCGTTCTAGCGATTGACCACTTCAAGCCGCTATTTCTAACCAGCACTTCTGCTTCCAACTTACTTTGCCCATAAATGCTTAAGGGATTTGGTTCGTCTGATTCCGAATATGGCCCAGAAAGACCATCAAACACAAAATCGGTTGAAACATAGAGGAAATGGACGGCTAGGTTCTTTGCCTTTTCGAGAACCAAACGAGTGGCCTCCACATTGATTGCTTTGCAAGCTTGAGGATTGCGTTCACAATCATCGACTTGTGTCATAGCCGCACAATGAATAATGTGAGTCGGCTTACAGGATCGAATGAGTTCCTCTACATCGTTGTTGACCGTAAGGTCAGCACTCAGGTAAGTATAACTTCCTTCGACATTCCTGTTTTGATCCCTCCCGGTAGCGGTCAGATGGACACCCTTTTGTTGAGGAATAAGCTCAACTAATTTTTGTCCTAGAAGTCCATTTGCTCCGGTGACTAATATTCTCAATTTTACTCTTCCGTTGGGTATTCATACCCGTATTTTTTCGTTATTTCTTTTTTAGAAACTTGCTCAACCTCAATGGTTAGGTAGGTGTTTTTCACGGGCTTATTAGCTCGACCTATTTGTACATCAGCGATCTTATCGATGACATCAAGACCTTCTACTACGCGACCAAAAATGGTATATTCTTGATCAAGGTGAGGGGCTCCTTCTTGTTGGCTGTAGCGATTGACCACTTCTGGATTAAGATCTTTTTTATCGAGATCCACTTGGAGTTCTTCCTCCACGTAACCCTTGGATTGAAGCGCAAGCTCGTTCATTGCATCAAAGTCGCGCTTTTTCTGAAGCTCAGTAAATAGGACTCTAAGGCTATCGTATTTATCATCCTTTAGCATGGTGCTAATTGACTGATTAAGTTTCACTTGATCTGTAGTGAGTTCTAATTCAGAAAAAGTGCGGCCATCTACAATATAGAATTGCGAACTAGAAGACATTTTATCTGGATTCACATTATCTGGCTGTCTTGCAGCAGCTATTGTGCCCTTGGTATGGTAAAATCCATCTATGATTTCAGCCGGAATACGGTCAGCTTTTGTTTCCCTGCTTCCTTCTTTGGTTTGTACGTCTCCTCCTTGTACCATGAAATCTTTCATCACTCTGTGCCATGTGGTGCTGTCATACCGACCAGCTTTCGCTAATTCCAGAAAGTTTTTTTTATGCAATGGTGTTTCATCATATAGAATGGCTTTCATATCACCAAACTCAGTGTGGATGGTGATTATATAGTCCTTGTTTTTGTCGCAAGACACAAAAACAAGCAAGACCAAAATAAGTGCAAATGACTTTTTCATAGTTATTAAGTTTTTTCCTTTTCAAATTTATCTGAATCAAAGCTGTTTTCTAATCTGCGTGAGGATTTTATCACCTCCCGCTATCAAAATTTCCTTTGCCAATTCCATTCCAAGTGCTTGCGGATCTGTACCTGTCCGCTCCCTCACAATTCTTTGTATTCCATCCAGGCTCACAATTCCTGCTTTCAATTTTATACCATCCTTGATATTATATGCTAGACCAAAAACAGGAATACTACAGCCACCTTCCATTTCCGCAAGGAAAGCCCGCTCTGTCAATAAACGCAGTTCAGTCGCTGGATGATTTAAGCATTTGCGAATTGCTCCCCTTTTCGTTTTGTTAAGAGAAGTATGAGATTCGATAGCTAAGCTTCCCTGTCCTACTGCCGGAATGAATTCTTCCAAAGACAATTCTTCCTTTATTAAGTCATTATATCCCATACGATGAACGCCAGCATAAGCCAACACTAAACCATCGCACAGCCCCGAGCGCATACGCTCGATTCTTGTCTGAAGGTTCCCCCTTACTTCTACAGTTTTGATATGTGGGTAGAAGTGTTTGAATAGTGCCACTCTCCGTGTAGAGGAGGTTCCAAGAACAGTGAGGGGGTTTTGCAGATCAATTTCTTGATCCGAAACTACCACGTCATTTACTTTTTCCCGTTCTCCAAAAGCGATGATCTCAAAACCTTCTGGAAGTCTTGATTGCATGTCTTTAGCACTATGAACGGCGATATCTACTTGTCCATTTGCAAGCTGTTCTTCGAGTTCCGCAGTGAAAACACCTTTGCTACCGATTTTGGCAATTGAAACATCTAATATCTTATCTCCTTTGGTTTCTTTGAGAACTAATTCCGTATTGAATCCAGCTTCCCGTAATTGATTAGCAACATGATTGGCTTGCCAGAGCGCCAGCTTACTTTTTCTTGTCCCTATTCGAATGGTTTCCATTAGGCGTTTTTCTTTCTTCCTCGCTTGTTAAGGTAGTTTAGCTCTACAAACTCAATGATTTTTCCTGCAATATTCTGATCTGTGGCTTTTTCGATTCCTTCAAGCCCAGGTGAGCTATTTACTTCTAAGATTAGTGGCCCCCGACTGGATTGGAGCATATCTACACCGGCTACTTTGAGCCCCATCACATCTGCGGCTTTGATCGCGGCGGCTTTTTCCGATCGCTTAAGCTTGATTAATTCGGCGGATCCTCCACGGTGCAGATTAGACCTGAACTCTCCTTCTTTTCCTGTACGCTTCATTGCGCCGACCACTTCCCCATTGACCACAAAAGCCCTGATATCTGAAGCTTTTGCTTCCTTGATAAATTCCTGCACGAGTATTCGGGCTTTTAAGCCATGAAAAGCTTCGATTACCGATTGTGCAGCTTTAATGGTTTCGGCAAGCACAACACCAAGGCCTTGTGTGCCTTCCAAAAGCTTAATGATCAAAGGAGCACCACCGAGATTCTTAATGATTTGCTTTTCCTCTTTAGAGTAATTAGTGAAAGCAGTTTTTGGCAATCCAAGCCCAGCAGCAGCAAACATTTGCATGCTTCGTAGTTTATCTCTAGAGCGCGTAATGGCAATTGAAGAATTTGCACTGAAAACATCCATCATCTCAAACTGACGTATTACTGCAGTGCCATAAAAAGTCACAGAGGCTCCAATTCTTGGAATTACCGCATCAAAACCTTCCAGTTTTTCTCCTTCATAGTACATCGCAAGTGCGTCCTGTTCAATCATAATGTCACACTTGAGGTGATCAATTACACGAACTTCATGACCCCTTTCTTTTGCTGCTTCCACTAGCCGACCAGTAGAGTATAGATCTCTTTTTCTAGAGAGGATTGCCAATTTCATTATTTGATTTTTTGAGGTTAAAAGAAAGGTTTTTTTTCGATACATCAACCATAAATCTCTGGTTCAAGAGCTTACGCCCGATTAAGATTGGGTTTTTCATGCTGCTGCGATCTGTCAAAGAAAACTCTGTAAGATAAGGTCTTCCGAAGAGCACAATCTTGGTTTTAATAACATATCTATCCTCAGTCATTCCGTTGGAGCTTTTGACAGTTTTCACTTTGAAAGTGCTTGTTTCAAAACGATCTCTGTGGATGGTGCCATTGTCATATTCCAATTGAATAAAAAAGCTCAATTTACTGTCCTCAACTTTGATTTTGTTGCAGTGCAGCGAAGAGGTATATGCGCCCGTATCAATTTTCGCTTTGGCATTTTCAATTCCCAACTCTGGCAGGTCTACTTTGTCAATTCTACCTATTGTGTGTGTGATTTTCATTGAGATCGCAGGAGTTTGCTACACTGAAGAGAAAGGTTCAGGAAGGTGATTTTGGCACTTGCATTTCTACCAAGGTGACCAATGGCTTGACCTATCAATTGATAGATTTTTTCTAGGGTAGCTAGGGATGCGTAACCACCAAATTTTGTAATAAACTCTCCTTCGGCGCCTTCTCTGCGAACTAAGCCGCAATCACCTGCTTGTGATAGAATTGCATCTCGAATAAGTGAGATTGAAAACTCTAACTGATTTCGTTGTTGTGGCTTTGATGAGCCAGCGAACTCATCTGTGGCTTTTGCCAAAGAAGTGAAATCACTCTTAAGACAAAGCTGCATCCAGTTTCTAAAGGACTCATAGGCCAGATTATCCGCGTTTTCTAGTTCGTGAATAGCTTTGCCCATACTGCCTCCGGACATCCTTGCAATCTTTTGAGCAGTATCTGGTGCGAGTTGTTTTTCTTCAATCAATAGTTGCGCTATGCTTTCATCGCTAAACGGAGCGACATTGAACATCTGTGTTCTGGATTTAATCGTTCCCAAAAGATTATCATAAGCATAGTTGACTAGAAGATAAATAGTCTTAGTTGGGGGCTCTTCCAATACTTTGAGAATCCCATTGGCACTGGCGGGATTCATCATCTCTGGATACCAAATGATCAGTATTTTGAAGTCTCCTTCAAAAGACTTCATGCTGACTGTCTTGATGATATTTCGACTATCTTCTTTAGAGATTAGTAAGTTTTTATTTTCATAACCATTGTATCGTGCCCAATCATCTATGTTGGCATAGGGTTGTTCCACGGCAAATGTCCGCCACTTTTTAAGAGTGTCTGCATTGATTTTATCATAATCGCTTGCTTTGGGTGCAGAAGGCTTTGGGAAAATGAAGTGTACGTCTGGGTGTACGAATCGGCTCGCTTTTTGACAATTTGGACACTCACCACAAGCGTCGCTTTCGCCTTTGTTTACACATAAAAGATATTTGGCAAATGCTAGCGCCAATGGCAGCCCTGCTCCACCCTCAGAGCCATTGAATAGCTGTGCGTGTGCGATATGATTGTTGCGATAGGAAGCAATCAATGAAGATTTCAGATGGTCTAAGCCAGGAATATCAGCGAATTGCATAAGGACTTATTTGATCTCCCACACACGATATTGTGCAGATGATTCAAAGATATGATTTAGGATACCTTTATCTTCTTCCGTAAGGGTTAATTTTCTTCGCTGCATCACAATATCTGCAGTAATAAAAGCTTTTCTGGGTTGGTGAGTGACAAAGCCGCTAGCTCCACCCCAAGCAAATGAGGGAATAATATTGCGCGGAAAACCTTCACCGAATATGTTAGCGGCAACACCTACAGTGGTGCCAGTATTAAACATAGTATTGATTCCACATTTACTGTGATCACCCATTACTAGTCCACAAAACTGTAGCCCAGTGTGAATGAATTTGGAAGAAGCATAATCCCACATTCTTACAGGATCGTAATTGTTTTTAAGGTTAGAATTGTTGGTATCTGCTCCGAGATTACACCATTCTCCTAATACGGCATTCCCCAAGAACCCGTCGTGACCCTTATTACTATACCCCCAGAATACGACATTGGATATTTCACCCCCCAAATTACAATGTGGACCAGCTGATGTATTCTCTCGTATTTTTGCCCCTATTTTGATAGTGCAGCCTTTTCCTACCCCAAAAGGCCCCCTAATGATAGCCCCCTCTTCAATTTTAGTATTCTTCCCAATATAAATGGGGCCACTTTCGGCATTTAAGATGGCAGCTTTAACCGATGCTCCCTCTTCTAGAAAGATATTCGATCCGTAAGTTTTGGTATGCGGATCGTTGAGTGGCTGGCTTGTTCTGCCTGATGTGATCAACTCATAGTCACTGCGAATCTCTTGTCCATTCAAGCTAAAAATATCCCAGGAGTAACTGATTTGGCTGATGCTATTTCCGAAAGGAATTTGATGGTAGATACTTTCTTCGTTAATTGGGCTCCGCTCTCCTCTAGCCGCAATTATTTGATTGTCAACTGAAAGAGCCTCCCCTTTTTGGAGGTGTAAGATTGCGGAGACTAAATTGTTGGTTGGCAAGAGCCCGTTAACAATCCAGAAAGCCTTCTGATCCGCTGGTTTTTCCTTAAACTTCTGCTGGAGATATTTTTCGCTGTGGAAGCTGATCTCTTTTTCATTTAACCGTGCGCTCCACTTTTGGGCAATCGTGAGAATACCAACCCGCAAATCAGCGATTGGGCGAGTATAGGTAAGGGGAAGTAGTTGGCGGTGTGCGTTGGGTTGTTCTACAAAGTGAAGGCTCATATGGCTAAAATAAAAAAGTCTTCAGGGAATACCCCGAAGACTTTGATGTACTTCTATAAAAGAACGTCTTACTTGCTCTTTTTGTATTTCTTGTTGAATTTCTCAACTCTACCAGCGGTATCGAGGAATATTTTCTTGCCCGTGTAGAAAGGGTGTGAAGCAGAACTTACTTCTATTTTCACTAATGGATATTCGTTACCATCTTCCCACTTGATTGTTTCCTCACTCGTCATAGTTGAACGTGTGATGAATTTAAAATCACTTGTTGTGTCAAGAAAGACAACCTCTTTGTATTCTGGATGTATGTCTTTTTTCATAATTTCTTTAATGCTTTTCTTAAAAAGGAATGCAAAGATAGAGTAAATTCCACGATTAACAAAAGCACCTTTTTTAATATTTTTGCAGAGTGAGATACGTTTCTTTTCTATTTGTTTCGCTGATCATCAGTGGGTTAGGTGCACAAAGCACAGACGTTCCTTTAAATAGCTCAGCTTACAGAACACTTGATCGCTGGGATACTCAGAGTAGTGCTGGCTTTTTTACTTCTGTAAAGCCTATTTCGAGAAGAAGTTTTGCCACTTACTTATCAAAACTTGAAAGTGATGTTAAACTATCAAATTCGTCTGAAACGAACTATGTGATTAACGAAACTGCTGAATATCACGATAGCTCTTTGGTCAATGAAAACCCATTATTTGGGCGTTTTTTCAAGTATCCAGCGGATGCTTTTCGAGTAAGAAATGAAGATTTTGATTTGCATGTAAACCCTGTGGTAGTCCTAGGTGCTGGCCGAGAGGAAGGACAGGACTTATTATTCGAAAACTACAGAGGTCTTGAGATTCGCGGTACGATTGACAGTAAAGTGAGTTTTTATACACTATTAACGGAGAATCAGGCACGATATGCTGGCTATGTACAAGCAGTTACCGATTCGACTTTGGGCGTGCCGTATGAAGGTTTTTGGAAACAATATAATGATACAGGAGTAGATTTTTTAAGGGCACAGGCTTATGTGGATATCAATGTCTCGAAGCATATAGGTGCCCAATTCGGGTATGGAAAGCACTTTATTGGTGATGGAAGAAGGTCATTGATTCTATCAGATTTTGGAAATAATTATCCGTTCTTGAAGTTGAATATTCAGATTTGGAAGATTCAATACACCAATATTTTTGCACAGTTAATTGGTGAAACTCGTGGAGGAACTTTCGGCTTGCAAGGAACAGGCGCTTTTCCCAAAAAACAACTTGCAATGCATCATTTGAGTATTCAGGCAACTCCTAATCTGACGATTGGCCTATTTGAATCTGTGATTTACGGTGATTCTACTGGTCAGATGAAGGCGAGCTATTTCAATCCTTTGATGTTTTATCGTGCTCTGGAGCAGCAAGACGGGAGTTCGGATAATGTAATCCTTGGTCTTGATGCCAAGTGGAATCTTTGGAACAGCGTGTCCCTCTACGGGCAGTTGGTAATAGACGAGTTGATAGTCAGTGAGGTATTCAGCAATAGTGGCTGGTGGGGCAATAAGCAAGGCTTCCAACTTGGTGCGAAGTACTTTGATGCCCTTGGAATTTCAAGTCTCAATCTTCAAGCTGAACTCAACAAAGTCCGACCATATGTCTATGGGCATGAAACTAATTATTCTTCATACAGCCATTACAATCAAGTATTAGCACATCCTCTAGGAGCAAATTTCAGGGAGGTATTGTTGGCTATTAATTATCGGCCAATACCCAAACTGACCATTTTTGGAGAGTTACTGATAGCCAAATATGGAAATGACGAAGATGGCTTGAGTTATGGAAGGGATATTTTGGAGACTTATTTGCCTAGCAATCGACCTGGCGACTATGGTAATGATATGTTTCAGGGAGATGAGACAGACCTAACAATGATTCAGGTAAGAGCAACCTATGAATTGTTACACAATATGGAGCTTGATCTAAACTTCACACATAGAGAGGAATCTTCAAGTGTTTTAGATGAGCAATCCAACATCTTCAGGGTGACTTACCGATGGAATTTTCCGTACAGGAGTTATCTATTTTAATGAAGAGCTTTCTCCGCATTCTGGGTTTTGCAAGACCATTAGGGTTTAAGTCCTTGGGCTATTTACTGCTCGTTCTCGGCGCAACGCTATTCGGTGTTTTAAATCTTACGTCATTGATTCCATTGCTCCAAGTTCTCTTTGATCAAGGTGAATTGAGGCAGGTGAACTTTCCAGAATGGAGTTTTAGCCTATCCTACTTCAAAGACACTTTTTACCATTACCTCAACCAATTAATTTCCGAAGAAGGAAACATAACGGCACTCTATTATATCTGTGGATTGATGGTAATTTCTGTGTTGCTGGCCAATCTATTTAGATATAGTTCACAGATTTTACTGGCTCAAGTCAGAGTTAAAGTGATCCAGAACTTTCGAAATGCGGCGTATCAGGGGATTCTTACAGCAAAAATTCAATACTTAACCTCGCAGAGGAAAGGGGACTTGATTTCAAGAGTGACGAATGACTTGCAAGAAGTAGAGCAAACTGTCGTGAATGCATTGAAAGTGATAATTAAAGACCCGCTGTTGATTGTGGGGTACTTTATCGTCCTCATTAGCATCTCTGTAGAATTGACACTTTATACACTTTTACTTGCGCCTGTCACTGGATTTTCGGTTTCCTTGATTGCGAGGAGGATAAAGAAATGGTCTTTGAAATCCCAGAAGTCTATGGGGAGAATATCAAGTATCATGGACGAGACGATTAGCGGTAACCGAATAATCAAGGCCTTTTCTGCGCAAGCTCAAATGAAAAAAAGGTTTGAAACAGAAGTCGAGGGTTATGCCAAAGGAGTTTTTCAGATTGCGAAGAAATCAAACCTTGCGTCTCCTATATCGGAAATCATTGGCACGGCAGTTCTCTGCTTGCTGTTGCTCATAGGTGGGAACATGGTGTTGGGTGCAAATGCAACATTAGGAGCGGCACAGTTCATTGGGTTTTTAATCATATTTTCTCAAGTTCTTATTCCTGCAAAGGCGATTGCCGTATCCGTAAATCAGATTACAAGAGGTTTGGTAGCAAGTGAGCGCGTGTTTGAAATCATCGATGATACTATTTTGGACGACCATGATTCGGGTAAAATTCAAAAGAGCACTCTGGAGCACGGCATCAGGATTGAAGCTTTGAGTTTCAGTTATGATCAAAACGAAGTACTTCGAAAGGTATCATTTGAAATCCCCAAAGGAAAAATTATTGCGTTAGTCGGGGCATCAGGAAGCGGAAAATCTACACTTGTGGATTTGTTATGCGGATTTCAGAAAGCTAGTTCGGGACAAATTCTTGTCGATGGGTCTGAACTAAATACGCTCCGTAAAGAAAGCTGGAGAAAGCTGGTGGGATATGTATTTCAGCACCCGATTTTATTCAATGACACGATAGCCAATAATATCGCTTTTGGTAGAGAAAATGTTTCTAGAGAGACAATCGAGAAGGCCGCCAAGAAGGCCAACGCTCATGGCTTCATTTCGAGCTTATTAGATGGCTATGACACTTTTGTTGGTGATGCTGGAGATAAGCTATCTGGTGGGGAAAAGCAGCGGATTACAATAGCACGGGCGATTCTTGAAGACCCTCCAATTCTTATTTTGGATGAGGCGACTTCTTCATTGGACGCCAAATCAGAAATGGCTGTTAAGCAGGCGTTGTTGTCAGTAATTAAGGATAGAACTGCGTTGATTATTAGTCATAAGATTTCTACGATAAAGGACGCTGATGAAATTATTCTAATGGAAAATGGCAAGATAGTTGGAAAAGGAACTCACGAAAAGTTAATTAGGGAGTCAGGTCTATACCAGCAGCTTACCGAATTACAGACTTTTTAACCCGTTCGTCCATAGACAGTGAGGAGAAATCAATTATTTAGCTAACTTTTCACTCCAGATCAAAGTAGAAGATGAAAAAATTCAAGCTTATTTTTTACCCCATTTATATAGTTGCGGTACTGCTGGTGCTAATCTTTGGATTGGAGATACTGCTCAATATGGAATCTTATAAAGAGAAGTTTTATTCTAACCTCTTTTCTCAATCAGGCTCGAATTTCTGGAGTTTAAAGTACATCCCTTATTATTTGATGGGTACGTTTCTTTTCTTGGGCTCCTTGATGACAATCGAATGGGTTATCGAGAATATTCAAATGTTCGATTTACGAACAAAGCTCAAAAAGGCAGAAGAGGAGGTGATGCTATATAAGGCAAAACTCTATGATAAATCTCAAGTAGAGACTAGCGCTCCTGTTGTATCACCTGAGACTAATGATGAGTTAGAAGAAGGCGATAACGACGAACAGCCCCAGGATTAATAACTTCGTTTACTATCAGTCTAAAACTGGAAGAGATAATTGGTTGAAAAGGCTTGTCTCTTTCATTAGTTTCTCTATGTCATCACTTGCCCGTGGAGCAAGATCTGACAAGAGCTCACAACCTAAATCAGTTATCAGATAATCATCCTCAATCCGTACCGGAATCCCCCACCATTTTTCATCACACGGACTTCCCTCTGGAATGTAGATTCCTGGTTCGATCGTAATGACCATGTTGGCTTCATAAAGTTCGCTTTCTCCTTTGTCATGTACGTCCAGTCCGATGTGATGGCAGCACCCATGTGGGTAATACCGATTTCTACCTGTTAGCGGATTGATGACGTCCTCGTCATTGGTGCTCTTGTACAAGCCAAGTTTTACCAGCCCCTCATTGACAATATCTAATGTGGCTTGATACACTTTGTCTTTACTAGATCCCGCCTTACATACTTTCATGCCTGCTTCTTGCGCACTATATACTAAGTCATAAATCAGCTTCTGCTCTTTGGTAAATGTTCCATTCACGGGAATGGTTCGTGTAACATCAGCCGTATAGCCATGATACTCTGCTCCCAGATCCATTAATACCAACTCACCATCTTCAATCTTGGGCTTGTAATTATCTATATAGTGAAGCACACAACCATTGTTTCCAGCTCCGACAATACTTGGGTAACCTTCAAATTCTGCTTGATATTTTTTGAATATGAATTCATGAAGACCTTGGATTTCCATCTCAGACATCCCCGGTTCAATAGCTTTCATTACTTCTTTTTGTCCCAAAGTCGATATGTCCACGGCTTTTCGAATGAGGGCTATTTCTTCAGCCGTCTTAACTCCTCGAAGTTCATGCATGATTAAGTCAAGAGCTTCAGTATCAAGGTTACTCGCTTTTATTTCAGAGGAGATTTCTAGAGAATTACTTCCATAATTCACTTTTTGCTTGAAAGACGCAATGAGGTCATACAGATCTCCGACCTCATCCGTATTACGCACGTCATTTTCGAAATCATAGAACATCACCTTGTCAAAACTAGAAAAATCAATATTGAATGAATCAAAACTTTCCCCTTCGAGAGACACTTCAAACTGAAGCGCATTCATGGCTCCTTCTTTGCCGAGTCTTCCTCCTTCATAAAGTTCCTTTAAGGCATCATGTCCCCTTACGAATAGGATTTCATCAAAGGAAACACCTTCTATGTCTTGTTTGTCTTTGAAGATAAATAGTGCAGCATGAGGTTCTTTGTGCCCGGTCAGGTAGTAGAAATTAGGATCCTGATGGTAGAAGTAGCTCACATCGTTTGCCCTATTTCTTACGGGATTGGCAAAAAACACAGAGACGGAATTTTTAGGCATTTTTTCTCGAAGAAGTGCTCTTCGTTCTTTGTGAAAATCGGAAGAAAGGAAATCACCTGTTCCAATAGTGCTTCCTTGTGCGGAAACAATTATGGCCGGGAAAAAGAGAACTATCGAAAGGATGAGTCGTGTCATGGTCAGGATATTTGAGCACTCCATTTGGCCTTAATTCCAAGGTCTAATGGAGCGCTATAAGGTTTATTTTTCGCCAGTTATTAAGGAAGAATAGATATAGTAATTTGAATCAACTACAACTCTTTCCCCCGCCACTACTTCAATGTCTGCTGAACGAAAATTCCAACTTGTGCTTGGAGAGATAATATGGCCTTTTTCTCCTATTGATACTTTCACTTGCATATCGAAATCCTCTATACAATTCTTCCATCGATATAACAGTTTGCCATCATTTACAAAGTATTCCAAGACCGGAACATCAGCGGTTCTTAAGTATTGATCAAAGAATCTGTTCAAATCAAGACCGCTTTTTTCGGCAATATAATTTTCGATTTGGGCAGTTGTTACGGTTTGATGATAAAATTCCTCATTGAGACCTCTCAAAATGCTCCTCCATTTGTCATCGTCATTGATCCACTGTCGGAGTGTATGAAGCACATTAGACCCTTTGCTGTATAGATCGGCTCCTCTTTTATTCACTCCGTAGGACCCGATCATCGTACCATTGTTACTAATGCTTGCGCGAGTTCCTCTCGCATATTCCGCACCAGCTTCTTTGCCGTAATGATACTCTGTAAACAGCGACTCAGAATAAGTGGTAAAGCTCTCATGCACCCACATGTCAGCAGCATCCTTAAAAGTAATATTATTGGCAAACCATTCATGACCAGTCTCATGGATGATGATATAATCCCACCTCAAGCCCCATCCGGTCATACTCAAGTCTCTACCCTTATAGCCTTTCATATATCCATTACCATAGGTGACTGAGCTCTGATGTTCCATTCCCAAATATGGTGTCTCTACTAGTTTGTATCCATCTTCATAAAAGGGATATGGCCCAAACCAATGTTCTAAAGCTTCAATAGTTCTCTTGGCATCTTTAAAGTGTTCTTTTGCTTTTTCTAGATTATAAGATAGAACGTAATAGGTCATATCCAATTTCCCTTTTTCACCATCGAAAACTTCTCCAAACTTGACATAGTCAGCTATGTTAAGATTTACTCCATAGCTATTAATTGGATTCTTGACTTCCCAAGTAAAAGTTTTGGTTCCTTTCCCCTTCTTGACTTTAGTCAATCGCCCATTTCCAACTGCTGTTAAGTTGTGGGGGACAGTAAAATTCATGATTATTCCATTCTCTGGTTCATCTTCAGGGTGATCCTTACATGGCCACCAAATGCTTGCCCCAATGCCTTGATTGGAAGTTGCAATGAATGGGTTTCCATTATCATCTGTCGCCCAAGTAAATCCCCCATCCCACGGAGCTCGCTTAGCTACAGTGGGTTTACCTTCAAAATAGACTGTTAGTTTTTCTGTTGACCCAATGGTTTGTGTTTTAATGAGCTCAACGAAATGCGCATTTCCGTTATGATTAACCTTCAATTCTTTCCCTTCTTGCATTACTTTTACTATCCCCATAGGTGACTGAAGGTCTATTTGCATCGATTGGTAGGGAGAAGTGACCAAATAAGTGATGGTATTGGATCCAGAGATCGACTTAGTTGTAGTATCGACAGTAACAGACAAATTGTAATGCTGTAAATCCCACCAGGATCTTGCCACACCTATTGTACCTCTAAGGGTGTCTTGTCTTGTGAATTCTTGTGCACCCGCGAGATTGAAAACCAAGACGAATAGCAGTGCCGAAATAAGATGTTTTGTCATAGATCTACTTTTGCAGTAAATCTAAACGGGATTAAATAAAGAAAGCCCAACCAGAAGGCAGGGCTTTGAGTATTTTCTACAAACGGAAGAAAATTTATAAAGAAGTCGTTCCTTTTGCTCTAGCTTTCTTGATTTCAGCGTAAAGGCCGTTCTTGTTGATAGTTCTCAACATAGACGTACATACGTTGATAGTAATCCACTTATCTTCTTCAGGGATATAGAATCTCTTCTTTTGAAGGTTCGGATTGAATCTCCTTTTGGTTCTGTTTTTCGCGTGTGAAACATTGTTTCCCACTCTTGGTCTCTTCCCTGATATTTCGCAAACTTTTGACATAATTCACCGGTTTTAAAAACGGAGTGCAAATATCGTCTTTATGACTTAATAAGCAAACCTTGCACTAATTTCTTTTTGTTATTGTCTGATAGGTTTTCAGAAGACCCATATTCACCTACTTAAGTAGAGATTTCTTCTTCGTGAAAATATTGGGATGAAAGCCATAGGGGCAATGCCTACAGGCGCTTTTGCAGCAGTATCCTCTTTTTAAATGATAATCTTCAGTGAACACTTTAAATCCTTCTTTGGTCAGGTAAAAGTCTTGATTCTCTGTTTTGGTATTCTTTCCTTGTGCCATCTCAAATGCAACGATTACTTTTGGAAACCAAAAGGAGTCCCTTTTGTTTAAAATTGAAAAAATTAACCCCTACACCTCATGAGTATGAATTCCAAAATGAACAGCAATGACCTTATCACGCTTGAGAATAAGCATGGCGCTCATAATTACCACCCATTGCCGGTTGTTCTTGCTAAGGGAGAAGGGGTCTATGTCTGGGATGTAGAAGGTAAGAAATATTACGACTTCTTGTCATCTTATTCGGCCGTGAACCAAGGACATTGTCATCCGAGAATTGTTGGGGCATTGAAAGATCAAGCAGAAACACTCACACTTACGTCACGGGCATTTTACAATGATGTGCTGGGCCCGTATGAGCAGTATATCACCCAGTATTTCGGTTTTGATAAGGTATTGCCTATGAACACAGGAGCGGAAGCGGTCGAGACAGCTCTTAAGCTAGCTCGAAAGTGGGGCTATGAGAAAAAAGGGATAGCTGAGAATGAAGGTCAAATAGTGGTGTTTGATCAAAACTTCCATGGAAGAACAACCACAATCATTTCGTTTTCATCAGACGAAGTTGCTCGAAAAAACTTCGGCCCTTACACGGAGGGCTTTATCAAAGTAGACTACAATGATTCTTCTGCTTTAGAAAAGACGTTTGCAGTAAATCCGAATATCGTAGCAGTATTGATGGAACCCATTCAGGGAGAAGCAGGAGTGAATGTGCCTGATGAACAATTTGTGTCAGAGGTGTCCAAATTATGTAAAGCCAATAATGCCTTATTCATGGCGGATGAGATTCAAACAGGAATAGGCAGAACTGGTGGGTTATTAGCTGTATGCGGAAATTGTAGCTGCGAAGGGCATTGTGAAAAACAAAGTACTTATACCGAACCGGACGTTTTGATTCTGGGGAAAGCCATCTCTGGAGGAGTATATCCAGTATCGGCTGTATTAGCCAATGATCATATTATGGATGTGATTACTCCAGGAACTCATGGCTCAACTTTTGGCGGGAGCCCTCTTGGAGCGCAAGTAGCGGTTGCAGCATTGGAAGTAATACGAGATGAAAAATTGACTCAGAATGCTAGACGACTTGGAATATTGTTTCGTGAACGTATGCAAAACCTAGCTGATAAATCCGATATGGTTTCTTTAGTTCGTGGTAAGGGGTTATTGAATGCTGTGATAATCAATGACGATCCAGATAGTTCTACTGCATGGGATATCTGTGTTGCACTGAAGGATAATGGTCTTTTGGCTAAACCAACTCATGGGAATATCATTAGGTTTTCCCCTCCGCTCGTAATGACTGAAGAGCAGCTTCATGAGTGCTGTGATATCATCGAAAAAACAATTTTAGTGTTTTAGTTGACTGCTATTATTAGGTCAATACCTTGCTTTTTCGCAATTTGGTGGAAAGAAATAATTCTATCATGAGGTCATTAATAGCTATATTGTTTTTTCTGGCGTTGAATACTGGAGTAGCCCAACAATCGAAAGAAGACAGCTTACGAGTACTAATCAAATCTTCGTCGCTTGATTCAAGTAAGGTCAAAGCCTTACTTGCTTTACATGATGAGTTGCGTCTTTCCAACTTTAATGAAGCTGCAGAATTAGCTCGGGAATCATTCTCATTAGCAAATGACCTTAAGTGGAACAAAGGAATAGCGCTATCTGGAAGAAATCTGGGAATAGCCTTAAGTCTCTTAGGAAAATATGATTCGGCAGTTGCTATTTTAAATTTAGCTATAGAGAAATCTGCATCAATCAATGACCAATCTAATATCGGATATTGCCAAATGACCTTGGGCAATATCCAATACGATCAAACAAATTATGACCAAGCGCTTAAGTACTATTTCGAATGTCTAAAAACCTATGAAGGAATAGAGAATTATGCTGGAATGTCCTCAGCAATGATTTGGATAGGGATAATTTATCAATATTCCAAGTCTGACTATGCTGCCGCTATTGCTGCCTATGAAGAGGCATTGACGCTTGCTGAAAGGGGTAATTCAGGACTGAACAAAGGCTATGTCTATGGGAATTTGGCAATAATTTATGATGATAGAGCGGTTTATGACTCGGCTATTTATTACAATAAGAAGTCAATGGGAATAAAGGAGCAATATAATGACAGAAGGGGTGTAGGAAATTCTCTGAATAATATTGGTAATGTCTTCTATAGTATGAGTCAACTTGATAGTGCCATTCTGTATTATTCCAATTCATTGGTGATTAGGAGAGAAATTAATGATCAAACGGGGATTGTTTCTGCATCTATAAACTTAGGGAGGATTTTCCTTGATCAAAGACAATTTCAAAGAGCGGAAGATTTATTATCAGCCGCAAAATCATTAGCAGAAGAGCTGAATTATAAAGAAGCTTGGAAAGATGCAATGTTCCACCTCAGTGTGTTGTATGAATCCACAGGCAGGCTAAAAGAAGCACTTTCTTTTTTCAAACAATACAAATCATTAAGTGATTCAATTTTCAATATTGAAAGTGATAAAGGCATTTCGGAGTTACAAGTCACCTTTGAAACCGAAAAAAAGGAGCAGCAGATCGCATTACAAAAAGCCGAAATTGCAGAACAAAAAGCTCAGAACAGGTTCAATTTTGCAGTGATTGTTGGGTTGGTTTTGATTGTGCTTTTATTGGGTACTTTAATGCTTAGCATTCGAAGCAGATCGCGTAGAAAGCAAACAATGATTCGCCAAGAGCTAGAAATAGAAATGAGGGAATCTCAAATAGAAGCTTCCATTGCTTCACAAGAGAAAGAGCGCTCTCGCTATGCAAAGGATCTTCACGATGGATTTGGTCAGATGATCTCTATACTTAACCTCAATTTGAAATCATTGGAGAACAATCCTGAGTCTCGTGAATCCGTCTTTGAGGAGTCAGCAAAAGTGCTGGAGGAAATGTATCAAGAGCTAAAAGGTATTTGCTTCAACCTGATGCCACAAACACTAATTAAAAATGGAATTTCACCAGCTATCAATGAGTTTGCTAGCAGAATTAATGTGTCGGGTAAAGTATTCGTAGAAACTGATTTTTTTGGATTGGAAGAAAGATTAATTGAGATACAAGAAATTTCACTTTACAGGATTACCCAAGAATGGGTGAATAACATTCTCAAATATTCAGACGCTGACAAAATCAACATTCAGATAACTAAAGATGAAGAAGAACTAACGCTACTCATTGAGGACAATGGGTCTGGATTTGATAGCAACCTGCTTCAATCAGGTAAAGGAAACGGTTGGCGCAATATGAACTCAAGAGCGAACTTGATCAAGGGAGAACTAGAACTTGATACCACGCTCGGTATGAAAGGGAATGCATTGATTGTGAACGCTCCTTTATTGATACAAAAACCTATAGTTGAGCTAAAACCAAGCTAAGGGTATTTTAAGTAGGAATTACAACCATTACTTTTAAGGGATGAATATAATACATGCCTTCCTGCTCATTGGGTTTTTGGGATTGACCAATAGCCTCCAATCTGGATTTAATAATGAACCAATCCAGTATTGCATCGACAAAGACAGTGTCCAGTTTGTGACGGATAATTTTCATGAGATATATACGAGTCTAGGTCTAGATAAGGCAATTCTAATAGCCTCATCAGCGGTCAATGTTTCCTATGACAGCAGTTGGAAAAAAGAGGAGGCTTATGCCTTAATGTGTCTTGGGGTAGCCAGTTATCTTCGAGGCAATTATGAGCAAGCATTTCCAGCATTTCAAAGAGCGTCTGATCTTTTTGACTCCCTAATTGATAACAGAGGAATCGCTCTTATTAATAACGAACTGGCTGTTTTTTATCGAAAACAAAATAATGCCAATAAGGTCAATTTTTGTTTAGATAAAGGAGAAAAAGCGGCACTTAATGTTAATGATTTGGAGGCATTAAGTACCAATTATCATCATCGAGGAGAGACATTTTCTCAAGCTGGAGATTATGAAAATGCGCTTCCCTATTTTCAGAAGGTATTGGATATTAGATTGGAACTACAAGATAGTATTGGGCTTGGGTATATCTACCTTGATTTCGCTAATTCAGAAGTGGAACAAGGCAACTTAAACAATGCACTTGGCTACCTCAGTCAATCAACAGCTATCAGGGAAAAGCTGAAGGACAGACAAGGAGTCGCAGTGAATACAGTGGTCGCAGGTGAGACATATTTTGCTTTTGAACAATACCAAAAGGCCATTGAACAATTCGAAAAAACGATTGAATTGGCAAAATCAATAGGTTTTACTGACCTAACTAGGTTTGCTTATAGTATGCTCCAGAAAGCACAGGTTGAGGAGGGAAACTACAGAGCTGCCTATGAGAATCTATCCTTGAGTCAGGCGTTCAGCGACAGCTTATTCAATATTGAAAAATCTAAAGCTATTGCCGAATTAGAGACTAAATACGAGACGGAGAAAAAAGAACGACAGATAGAACTACAACAAGCCCAACTCCTGAACCAAGAGTCTGAACTGAAGCTAAACAGGACATTTAGTTATAGTTTGTTCCTCGTGATGATTGGACTTATTGCAATTGGAATTTTGCTAAGGAAGCGAATGATTCTCAAAAGAGAAAAACTCTTAGAAGAGGAAAAATCAAATACAAGAGAAGCTCAAATCAAGGCAGCTATTACTTCCCAAGAAAATGAAAGGTCTCGATTTGCACGTGACCTCCACGATGGCTTTGGTCAAATGATTTCTATTTTGAATTTGAATCTGAAATCATTGAGAGAAGGAAGGGCTGATAAGCATGATGTATTTGACAAGTCCTCGGAGGTACTAGAAGAAATGTATCAGGAACTTAAAGGAATCTGCTTTAATCTCATGCCTCAAACCCTTGTCAAACATGGAGTCAAGTCTGCTATCAATGAATTTGCAGCAAGGGTAAATGCCACGGACCGGATTTCGATTGAGACTTCATTTTTTGGGCTGGATCAAAGGCTCTCCGATATTCAAGAAATATCACTTTATCGTATCGGCCAAGAGTGGGTCAATAATGTGATCAAATACTCTGATGCTGATCACATTGTGATCCAGGTGACCATGGATGAGGAGGAGATTACATTGATGATAGAGGATAATGGAACAGGGTTTGACTCACAAGTACTCATAGAGGGTAAGGGTAATGGGTGGAAGAATATGAATTCCCGAACTAACCTTATCAAAGGTGAACTGGAACTTGATACCAGGGTGGGCGTCAAAGGCAGTACACTGATAATCAATGCGCCTTCCCTATTGGTATCAAAAGAGGAGCAAATACCAGTATAATGGTATATTATGAGAGGGTGTTCTGGAATAATTTTATCCCATAAAAATCTAGCATTCTCACTCAATCAACCACTGCGCATTCATGAATTTGTTATCTTTCATCCAGAAAAAAACTGCTCCCTTGACCATGAAGCTATTTTTAACTGATGACCATGCCGTCTTAGTGGGCGGTTTGATGAAGATTGTTGAGTCTGAGGAGGGCTTGGAGGTTGTAGGAAGTGCTGGATCCGTTGGTGAAACCATGGATAAGCTCAGCCAAATGAAAGTGGATTTGCTGATTACAGACTACAATTTACCAGATGAAGATGGCCTGAGTCTGGTAAGGAAAGTCAAGCGAAAGCACCCCAATATAAAAATCCTAGTACTAAGTATGCACGACGAAGCACATTTGGTCAAAGAAATCCTAAAAGAAGGCATTCAGGGCTATTTGATTAAGAAAGACTCCCATAATGAGCTTATCAATGCCATTTATACCATTCAATCTGGTAAGACGTATCTGAGTTCTGATGTCAACAAGATTTTGATTAAAGGCTTGAATGGTTTCGAAGAGCAGCGATTACTTACTGATAGAGAGCGAGAGATTCTAAAACTAATATCACGTGAATTCACCAATAGACAAATCGCTGAGGAGCTTTTCATTTCTGAGCGTACCGTAGAGACTCATCGTAAGAATATTTTTAGAAAGACAGGAACCAATAACCTCGTTGGTCTTATCAAATTTGCATACGCTAATAACCTGATTTGATCGAGTTATTTTCCTTTCAGTTTACACAGGCACAGATTTTACTTTTTCTGCTGATTCCTATCCTTGTTGGCATGGCCAAAGTGGGAATCCATGGTGTAGGAATGGCTGCAGTTCCATTATTGGCGGTTGTATTTGGTGGCAAGTTATCTAGTGGTATCATGCTGCCTATCCTATGTATTGCGGATGTATTTGCAGTGGTGTATTACCATCGTCACGCGAATTGGGCACATTTGGTGAGGTTATTTCCATGGGCAGCATTGGGAGTGATCGGAGGGACTGTTATTGGAGATTGGATAGACGATGAGCTCTTTAGACTAATTATGGCAGTTGTCATATTTCTTAGCCTGGGTGTGATGGTTTGGCAAGAAAGAAATTCTACTAACAGTGTCCCTCAGAGTATTTGGTTTGCTATTCTACTAGGTGTCATGGGAGGTTTTACCTCGATGGTTGGTAATCTGGCGGGATCCGTAATGGCGCTCTACCTACTCTCCATGAGATTTCCAAAAAATCAGTATATCGGTACGACGGCATGGTTTTTCATGATTCTCAACTGGTTTAAGATTCCCTTTCATGTTTTCGTTTGGAAGACTATTACATGGGACTCGATCCTGCTTGATTTGACTACCATCCCATTGGTAGGGTTGGGGGCGTTCATAGGAATTACCGTCGTGAAAAAGATCCCAGAGAACTATTATCGATGGTTCATTATTGCCACTACAGCCTTGGCGGCATTGGTGATGACCTTTTAATCTAATATTCCTAACGTATTATTTAGTACGTGTTTCATGGTATGAACAAATACCCTCTTGTTAGGATGAGATAAAACCTTATTAAGACTCAATTTTACTAAGACTCAAAGTTGAAAGTTATGAAACGGACAATATTTTTTATTGCACTTTTTATTGCGCTTATAGGAGTAGATGCACAAGAGGTAAGCAAAATTGTTGAATTTAAGGATGGGAGAACTTCTGGAAGTTATGCTGAAGCGAAATTCAAAAAGGCCCCAAAGAAAATTTTCATTAACCAGTTTAATATTAACTATCAGTTGATCTATGTTGACTCGGAGCAAACAAGTGAAGGTGTGTACAAAGGAGCGACATCTTCTAGTATCTCTGTAGGATTTGAAGGTGTTGAGGAGACGGATTTTCAAGGGATCACTGATGGTCTTTATAACAACTATATTTCACAATTGAAAGCTGGTGGGTTCACGGTTTTATCTGCGGAAGAAGCTTCGGGGATCAAAGAATTTGCGGAATATACTAAGCAAAACGGAGGAGGGATAAGTAAGGCGCAATATCCCGGTTATGGTACAAGTACGCCCAATGGATATTCTTACTTTGTCAAGAAGATTTCAGAAACAGGAAAGGAGAAAGCTACGTTTATGGACAAGCGTCTTAAAATTGCCAAGCAACTTGGGGCTGTGGTCGTTAATATCAACATGAAAATCCCGTTTATGTATGATAGTGAGTCAGGAGCCTCCAAATTGGCTACTGGGATTGTTGGGGGAGTCTCAAAAGTAGTAGCAAGCCCATATCTCCGAATAGATCTTGATGAGACAAAGGCATCTTACGTGAACATTGATTGTACCCTGAACCTTCCAATGAAGGACGATATTCAAATTAGTGGCGTATTCAAAGACGAGAAATTTAAGTCGATAGCCGGAGCAAAACTAAATAGTTCATATAGTATGGGATACGCCACGATGGTAGTATCGGAGGATGTAGATGTATCAAACATCCAAGTAGCACAGGGTGATCCAGCTAAATATATAGAGGGAGTGAAGAATGCGGCATCATTATATATGAATAAGTCTACTCAAGTATTCTTGGACAAAGCAGCAGGAAAGAAAAATTAAATAATTCAACCAGCTATGCACTTTTCATGGTCAAGTGAAAGGTGTACAGTTATCCCCTGACGTTACTGTCAGGGGTTTTTTATTTTTATACCGCCCTTTCTAATCCGATTAAGCGAAGAGCGAATATCCTGTTATTCTGTGTGGTTCTTTCGAAAAAACAACGATGAGTAATCTCACATCTACTTAAGGGAATCGGTTTCAGGGAATAGATTTAGAGACTTCTTCTTTCGTTGCGCTACAGGTCGAAGTGAAGGCATCAATTGGAGGGACGCCTCATAACCTTTAATTATTCACTCCTACCTCAGCCTAAACAACAAATTTCCACTATAGCGCTCAATACTATCATTCCCAGACATAGTGTAAAGGAGCAGTTCTCCGGTAATCCATTCCTCATCAAATACTAGAGTCATTTTATGATTTGGAAGATTATGACCATTTAGTTCGTTCTGCTCCTGCAGATCTAGATACTTTTCGTTCAGGTTGATCATTAAGCTAATGGAATCACCATTTGATAGCATTAACGAATTAGGTTCGCACAAAACTTTAAAACCGGGTATCAAGTCACTGCTTTGCGTATCCGTATTGTGATTATTAAAACCATTATTATTTATGCTCACGCTATAATCATAACCGCTCACCTTTTGAATTCCGTTACCACTAGATGCCGAGCTAAAATATGACCACTGAGAACGATCTTCGTTATTATAAATGTATCTGTACTCTAGTCCTAACATTTTCATATATACCGAAGCTTCAGACACGTTATGCGCCTCAGCAATTACCCTCGGATTCTGCGTGTACCACCTGTCAATTTCTTTGAAACCATGGTAGTCTTCGAGGTAATCGAGGATGGACTTCACTTCATTGTGAAGGCTGTCGGAGAGTACACCATTGTTCTGCTTATCTTGGATGAGCACCAGTTTAGCCGTATCACTAGTGATCCATTCAGGTTCATTAACTATTTGATCTTTAAGGAGCTCAGCGCCTCTCAATATCTGCTCCAATCGACCTACTTGACTCATTTCGCTCACGCGAAAAATTCCCCAAGAACCAAAGCAAGTCATGAGAATAATGGCGAAGAGCGTAATAGGCACTACCTTCATATTCGTACCACGAAAAACAAAGTACAAGCTGATCAAGAGGAGCCAAATGGCGAGTAACACGGTGAGATATCTGTTGATTGTTACTCCATAATCCTCTATCCGAATGCCAATAGCTAGCAAGAGCATGATCAGCAGAGGCAACAAAATGGCATAGTACCATTTGGATAGAAACGACAAAGGGCTCTGCTGCTTGGCGAATGGATAGGAAAGCAAAACGGTCAGAATACCAATTACAGCCATGGCTATGATCATATAAGTCATGATCCCTTTAGGCCAATCCCAGAGGAAGATCACCTTGGCAGAATAACTATAGAGAATAATAAAGTATATGGTAATCAGGGGTAATAAAACATAAAGGAGCATTGTCCGGAGACCGGAAGATGTCTCAAGTTCATTACTTTCTGAGGCCTCCACTTTTGGAATTCCTGCTACGAAAAACCATGTGTTGAACACTCCAGCGATAAAGATGAATATTTGAAAATAGCGCTTACCATTCACATCCAAATCAAAGAGAGCATCTAGCGCAAAAAGTGCCAGTACCAAGCCAATGAATAGGACTACTGAATAAAGTGCGGAGAGTAAAAATCTCAGAAAAAGTGATTGATTGAAACTCCAAAATGCATCTACACTTCCCTTGACAACAAACCCCACAAAGGACACAAGCAAATGCGCAGCTACTGCGAAAATGGTGTATCGAATATAGGAGATGCTAGAGTTCAGGGTATCCTCGGAAGCTGGCAATGATAGATATACCAATATGAGCATTCCTAAGGTCAACCCCCTTATTAGCCAGAGCTTCGACTCTCTGCTGTGTACCATATCAGTAAAAACCTTGACCGAAATGAAAAGAGGTACACCGAGATAGCCACAAAGAAGGATATTTACTAAAGTCAAAGAAACTACACTAGGATCGATTCCTACCAAGTATAGCCCAACAGAGACCGCTATTATGGCTGAAAGAATGGCTAGCGGAAATTTTCGAAAAGACCGAATCCCTTCTTTAAGAAGAAAGTCAATGGAAGGAAGCTTCATGTATTAAAGTTACTGGTTATTGGAGTGAAACTATCTGCCCATCACCAGCAACACTAAGCCAGCGATTATCCCAAGAAGAAATAGGCCTTTCTTCTTCACATTTTTTTCTTTGTAAAAAAGGGCTCCAAATGCGAATACGATCACCACATTGGATCTACGTACCAGACTAATAATGGAGATGAGCGAATCTGACAATGCAATGCTGTAGAAGTAAAAGAAGTCCCCAATTAGGAGAAAAATACCAATCAAAGGAATAGCCCAATGCCATTTGAATGGTGTATTATTCTTTCTTTGAGGGAGCCATAGTATAAGCAGAATAGGTATCAAGAGTAATGTCTGATAGAACGTGAAGTAAGCCTGCACAGCCATTACCTCCATTTCTCTGAGTAAGTAGCGATCGTAAAGTGCACTTACAGATCCCATCAATGTTCCGATGATCATCAGCCAGATATAGCGATTATTCCGGAAGGAAATCCCTTCCTGTTTTCCTGTATTGGAGAATAGGAAAAAGAAGATGAAAATCAATGCAGCCCCTGCTCCCTGTAGAAGAGTTAGTTTTTCTGAAAAGATAAAAAAGGCACCAAGGATTGTCCAAAGCGGGCCAGTGGACCGAATTGGGGCAAAAAGGGTGAGTGGAAGATTCTTGAGCGCGAAGTAGGTACAGATCCAACTCGTCAAAACGATGATGGTCTTGAGAATAATTTTGAGATGCTCCTCCCAAGACATTTGGCTTACGAAGACAGGACTGTCTTCTGGCACCCAACCCAAGGTGGAGGAAAGAGTCATGGCTCCCATGATCAATGATGCACATACCGTAGACAGAAATAACGTTGGCAATACAGCATTCTCCTGAAGAGAAATCTTTTTGAAAATGTCGTAAAACCCTAAGAAGAAAGCGGAGGCAATAGCCAGCAGTAGCCACATAGCTCACAAAGATATTTTGAATTGAAAGGAATAGATTGATTGAGTGGCTTTTATATCGAGAGTGAATCGGACGATTGGTTTATTTTTGAAAAAATTGATATCATTATGAAGGTAATTGTTGGTTCCAAAAACCCAGTCAAGATTAACAGTTCCAAAGTAGGATTTGAGAAAATCTTTTCGAAAGAGACTTTTATAGTCGAAGGAGTAGATGTGCCTTCTGGTGTCTCAGACCAACCTATGACTGATGAGGAAACATTACAAGGAGCAATCAATCGTGCAAAAAGAGCAAAAGCAGATCATCCATCAGCGGATTATTGGGTCGGAATTGAGGGAGGGTTGGATGGTGATGAGCTTGGGCTCTTGGCTTTTGCCTGGGTAGCTATTGTTTCCAAAAATCAAATTGGTCAATCTCGTACTAGCACTTTTCATCTACCACCAAAAGTCACGGAGTTAATATACCAGGGGATTGAGCTTGGCCTTGCGAATGATCAAGTTTTCAAAGAGACCAATTCCAAGCAGAAAGGTGGAGCAGTAGGGTCTTTGACTAATGGCGTTTTGGGTAGGACGGAGTACTATGTGCAGGCAGTTACATTGGCATTAGTTCCATTTTTGAATCCAAAACTGTATCCTCCACAACCGTGAATATGACTTTTATTAAGCTCAAAAGCACTTCACAATAAACGGCGGGTAAACGACGGGTTGTTTTTACAGCCCTATTTTGACAACACACGTATCATTGCTCAGGTTTTTTGATGACTTAATGATACCATTGTTAATATGATAGCACAACCAAGACTTGGAGAAATACTTACTGAAATCAGAAAGAGTAAAGGGTGGACACAGGAGGAACTGGTTTCAGAATCCTTTGTGAGTGTAAGAACTATTCAGCGCATTGAATCTGGGGAAGTCACACCTAGATACTCCACGGTGAAGATTCTGCTTGCAGCGCTGGACTATGATATGGACGAGTGGATCAAATTAAGTCAGAAAGAAGCCCAACCAAATGTGGAACCCTTTAAACTTCTTTCAAATATGTTTACATTATCAGTTTCTAAAGAACAATTCAAAACAGTGTTTAACGCGTCATGGATTGCAGGAATAGTCTACACCGTCTTTGCCATCGCCGAAATATTCTTCGAGATTATGCTTGAGCAGGACTACAGCTCCGACAATATGCTCACCTTGGCTGGTATCAAATTGGTGGCGGGAGTTTCCATTTTTATCTATTACCGGGGGTTTATTCTTCTTTCAAGACTCTTTGAAAACAAATTGGTGGAAGTAGGGTCTTGGCTTTTCACCGTGATAGTAGTCGGAATGTATTTGAGTGATTTGTTTTTTTATATCAATGGTATCGACGATGACCGTTCACTGGAAATACAAGGTGTTCTTTACTTAGTTTTATTGGGAGGAGCAGGAATCGTATTTGGTATTGGTATGCTCAAACTTCAAGATGGAATGGGAAAACTTGCTAGACAAATCGGAATATTGGAACTAGTCTTAGCAGGATGTTTTCTCTCAATCATTTTTTCCTTCTTTGGTTTGATCCTTTTCGCTCCTGTTATGATTCTCGAGATTATCCTGATGATCCGAGCGGAGGAATTGGCAAAAGAGGGTAAGCTTTGATTGATTATTAACGCTGCGCCTACCAGTTAAAATAGTTAATCTCCGGTTTAATCTGAACCAATAAACTATAGAAATGCTAAATTAGGAGGAGATTAAACAGTCTCCTCCTTATGTCCAAACTAACATTTATCACTGCTTTAATATTCCTGTTGCTAGCTTGCCAGCCTAAGGAATTAATACTGACTAAAGCCACTCAAAATTCCCCCACTCAATCTTTACTCCAGGCCATAAGTATTGTGGATGAATATATCACATGGGTCAGTGGACATGACGCGACCATCTTGAGAACTGTCGATGGAGGATTGAGTTGGGACCTGTTTTCTTATGATCAAGTAGATTCACTCCAGTTTCGCGATATTCACGCCTTTGACGATTCCAATATTGTCTTGATGAGTGCTGGTCCAGGAGCCATGTCTAGGATCTTTCTATTTAATATCCACCATGGGTTTACTGAAACTTATCTCATGCCTCATCCAGAAGGCTTTTTGAATAGTATAGAGTTTTGGGATGACCAAAATGGGCTTGCATTTGGTGATAGTTTTAATAACGAATTATTCATTTTGAAGACGAATGATGGTGGAAAGTCTTGGTCTCAAGTCGATCCTAGAATTCTTCCTAAAGCAGGAAAAGGAGAAGGAGGATTCGCTGCAAGCGGAACTTGTATCTCTCTAAGGCCAAATGGAAAAGCATGGGTTGGGACAGGAGCAGGAGGAAATTCACGGGTTTTATTCTCCGATGATTACGGTAAGTCATGGGCTGAATATCAAGTGCCAATGATCAAAGGTGACGCGGCAGGGATCACATCTATCCGCATGTTCAGCGATCAAGAGGGTTTAATTGTAGGTGGAGATTTGGAAATTAAGGATAGTTATACTGACAATATTGCCTTAACCACGGACGGAGGAAAAACTTGGTCACTTACCAATCAGCCAATTACGAAGGGAGCTTTTTACGGAAGCGACTTCTTGGAATTTGAAGGGCAAAAACTAATAGTTGCGGCAGGTCCAAACGGCATTGATTACTCCTGGGATATGGGGAAAAAATTTGAAAATCTAGACATTGGTAACTACTGGGCTATAGACTTTGTAGAGGCGGGATATGGTTTTGCGGTAGGGACAGAAGGGAAAATATTGAAGCTATCTTTTCAATAATTATGTTATTCTATAAAAACATATTATTATTGTAAAACAATAATTAATCGTTAACAATAATAATTATGAAAAAACTGAAATACACAATCGGTGTGCTCGTTTTCGCAAAGTGGTTCACAATCATAATAGGTTTGGTAATCGTTGGCTTTATTCTTACTACTCCTAACTTCCAGCGTGCAAAACTCAAGGGAATTTATGCGCAGATCGATAAAGACCTGGTACAAGAGGTTGCTAAAGAAAAAATGAATGTGAAAATCACAAAGGTTGGCGAGGTACCAGAGCTTAGGATTTCCGAAGGACAATTTGTTTTGGAAACAGTGATGACGCCTGGCTTTAAGTTCGTTATAATTTTGATGATCATCATTGCAATAGGACTTACAGTGGTCTTGCTAGACAAAATGCTGAGGATTGTTAAAGACATTCAAGCTGGATCATCTTTTAACCATACTAATACCCAAAGATTAAAATCAATTGGCACTTTGGTGATGGTTACTCCAGTATTAGAATGGGCTTTAATGAACGGAGGGAGAATATGGATTGCTACTAGCTATCAATTCGAGAATATGTCATTAGAATACGAAAACGAATTTGGCAGAGGGTTTTTCATTCTCGGAATGCTCATTTACGCACTAGGGTTTGCCTTTGAGCAAGGCGTCAAGATGCAAGAAGAAAACCAACTGACAGTATAATGCCGATCATAGTCAACCTAGATGTCATCATGGCAAAGCGAAAGATGCGCTCGAAGGAACTTGCCGAACGACTCGGAATCACTGAGGCTAATCTGTCGATCCTGAAAACCGGAAAAGCTAAGGCGGTACGATTCACCACACTGGAGATGATCTGTAAAGAGCTGGATTGCCAACCAGGAGACATTTTGGAGTTTGTGGGTTAATGCATTGTTCGTAAAAATCGTTTTGACATCTTTTCTGCATGAATGAGCGCTATCCAAACATCAAACAATCCTTTGGTCTTTTCGGGATATACCTGTTGTTATCAATAGGAATTGGGGTGATGGTTTCGGGTTTAGGGAATAGTAGCATCGTGATAATGGTGTCTAGCATACTGACAAATTTTTTGCTAATAGTAACCGCCCTCCAGTGGAAGAACGCAAAGTTAAGTTACTTGATTAAAGGAAATAGACCGATTCCAATTTCCTACATATTATTTGGGTGCTTATCCAGCTTTTTTCTGGTCTTGTTTCTTGACCCGTTCATATCACTTATCCCAGTGCCCGATTGGGTAATTAAATTGTTTGAAGATGTGATCAAGAAAAATATTTGGTCATTTCTGACGCTTGCCGTTGTTGCGCCAGTGGCAGAGGAGCTGCTATTTAGAAAAATAATCCTAACAGGGCTAGAGAAGAATTATGGAGCTCATAAGGCAATACTCTGGTCAGCCTTCTTCTTTGCCATTTTTCATCTTAATCCGTGGCAAGGAGTAGGTGCTTTTCTAATAGGAATCGTTTTGGGTTGGCTATACCTCAATACTCGTAATATTTGGTTGTGCATTGCTATTCATGCCTTCAACAATGCCATGTCATTTTTAGCTTTCTATTTGTCGGACGACATCATGTTTACCATTGGCGATTTAGTGGGCTATGATTACAAGCTTGGATTAATCATCGGATTGTCGCTTGTCTCTTTGTACTTTTGCTACAAATACTTTGACCATGCCTTTCGGCAAAACCCCATAACGAATTGGAACGAAGACCCAGACGTAACCGAGCAAGCCAAGCCATTAGATCACTAACTCAAGAGACCTTAGTCACGGGGGATGATCTGATTTTTCCGTTGTTTTTATTGGAAGGAACCAACACTAAAACAGAGGTGGCATCCATGCCAGGCATCTATCGGTTCACTTTGGATTTGATGTTGAAAGAAATAGAGGAGTGTCTGAAACTTGGGATAAAAGGGTTTGATGTTTTCCCTGTGGTGGAAGAACGCCATAAAGACCAATTGGCAACCAAGAGCTACGAGCCAGACTTTTTCTACCTACAAGCGCTCACTAAAATCAAACAAGAATTTCCCGAAGCGCTGATCATTACTGATGTAGCTATGGATCCTTATAGTTCCGATGGTCATGACGGGATAGTGGAAAAGAGCGAAATACTAAATGATGAAACCCTTGAGATTCTGGGAAGGATGACATTGGCGCAAGCCGAATGCGGAATAGATATGATCGGTCCATCAGATATGATGGACGGGAGAGTGGGTTACCTAAGAAATGTATTAGATGATGCCGGATATATCAATGTGGGTATTATGTCCTACTCGGCCAAATATGCGAGTGCTTTTTACGGACCGTTCAGAGATGCGTTGGACTCTGCGCCCAAGTTTGGAGATAAGAAATCTTATCAAATGAATCCTGCTAACAGGAAGGAGGCTTTGATAGAAGCCGAACTTGACTTTATAGAGGGAGCTGACGTGCTGATGGTGAAGCCTGCTTTAGCATATCTTGATATTATCTCCGACCTCAAGAGCAATTATGATCTGCCAATTGCGGCATATAATGTCTCAGGTGAATATGCTATGATCAAAGCTGCCGGTGAGAAAGGATGGCTGGACGCCAATGCTGCCCGTGATGAGTCCTTACTATCAATCAAGCGTGCCGGTGCTGATATTATCCTTACCTATTTCGCTAAAGAATTTTTGAAACGGTAATTTTCCCATTTACACCATATTTTTTCTTGTCTGTCTGAATGATAGGATCGGTCTGACAAGAATAGGGTTAGTTTAAATCAGATAAAACGACCCCACCGATGGAAGAGAAACTAATAAGCGAAGTAGCAAGAAAGATCAGAACACAACTAGAAAGACAAGTTGAAACTCAATCGGAAAATCCTAACCAAGCGGTGAGATTGATGGAGATGTGCAGTTTCATCAAGACCCAATACTCAATCAAATCAGAAATAGTCTTCTGACCAACATTTCTCTACTAACTAAAGCTATAAGTTTCAATGATTATTCGGGACTAGACCTATCTAGTAAGCGTTGATCGATTTGCTTAGACGCTTTAGCTCCCAATTCTTTTAGCACTTCAGTTCTTCTGACCAAGTTTCCGTTTCCTTCAGATAGCTTATTCATAGCACCATCATAGTTTTCCTTCGTCTGCCTTAGGCTGTTTCCAACTTTGAGTAAGTCTTGAGTAAACCCTTCAAACTTGTCATAAAGCGCCCCTGCCTGTCTAGCAATTTCCAAAGCATTTTTGTTTTGAAGGTCTTGTTTCCAGATGTAAGAAACTGTTCTCAGAGTGGCGAGTAAGGTACTGGTAGAGACAAGCACAATATTCTTATCTAGCGCTTTTTCATATAGGTCATGGTCTTCCCTTAGCGCAATGGTAAGAGCAGGCTCATTAGCGATGAACATCAACACAAAATCAGGCTGCTGGATTTCGTAGAGATTTTGATAATTCTTCTCTCCCAGTAACTTGATATGGCTGTAGACACTATCTAGATGTTGCTTGAGATACTTCGCTTGAGACGCTTCATCCTCATGATCATAATAGTTGCTGTAGGCCGTGAGTGAAACTTTCGAATCTAACACCAGATACTTCTCGTCTGGCATTTTGATGATATAATCTAGGCGTTGGTTACTGCCCTCCTCCGTTTTTAAGTTTTTCTCTTTGAAATAATGAACGTCTTTTTGCAAACCAACCTTATCCAAGATATTCTCCAATTGCATTTCCCCCCAATTTCCTTGAGTCTTAGACTCTCCTTTCAGAGCCTTCGTAAGGTTTTCCGCTTCTTTGGTAATCTGCTTATTGAGTTCTTTGAGGTGATCAAGCTGCGTTTTTAGCGCAGTGTTCTGTTCCAGTGAATCTTTGCTGCTTTGCTCCACTTTTCGCTCGAAGCGTTCTATTTTTTCCTTGAGAGGATCGAGCACTTGACCGATATTGATTTTATTCTGATCTGTAAATTTTTTGCTCTTCTCTTCTAGAATTTCATTGGCCAAATTCTTAAACTCAATTCTGAATTTTTCCTGAAGTTGGTTGACTTCTTCTTTTTGTTCTGAGAGTCGAGTTTGAAGGTTCTGATAGTTGGCTTTCAATCCTGAATGCTCACTATTGAGATTCATCATTTTTTCTCGTTCTGTACTCAATTGCTGGTTGATTGTACCCAAATCTTTGGTGAGATTCTCCGTGCGCTGAACCTCCATTTCCAATTCTAACTTGAGTTTTTGGCCATCTTCTCCACCATCTTTTTTTTGCAGCTTAGCTACCAAAAAGCCAATAGCTCCTCCTGCCAAAAGTCCCAATATAAGTATCAAAATTGAATTCATTTCCATAACGGCAAATCTAGAGCAATCCTTGCAGATAGCCGAACAATTCCATTGCCCAAGCGACACCCATGTGGATGATGATTCCTCCCCACACATTGCGCGAGTAATACGCGATTACTCCTAAGAGATACCCACCAAAAACAGAACTAATCGCCTCGGTCATAGGCTTTCCAAAATGCAGATACGCATAAGTAGCGACCATCGGAAGGACTGCATGTCCGCCAAGGCTTTTCGCGAAAGCATAAATCAAAAAACCTCGGAAGAAGACCTCCACTGAAACGAAACTGCTCCCGTAACACAACTCAAAAAATAAGATAGATAGCCACTCGGGAAAATTATATTTCTCTGCCAATTCTCCACCCATGGTGAACTGATAGCGTGGATAGTAGCTCTGCAAGTCTCCAATAAACGATCCGATGGCTATACCCATTATAGCTAGTGCTAGGAGCGTCAAGTAAGGTTTCAGTTCGAATTTATCTGTACATAGACCAAACCAGTTTTTTGGCTTTTCATCCTCATAAATAGCATAAAACATAAGTAGCGGAACTAAAACTAAGATCACTTTAGAAGCCCAATTTAGAGACTTGGACAAAAACCGCTCTTCGATCAAAGGGAGTACTTTGATGAGCTCTAGGTGAAGATTGAATACGCGACCTAATGCAAGTATGGCAAACCCAACAAGTGCTTTTATCCAATATGAGCGATCTAGTTTTTCAATTTTCTTGAAAGCCAAAAGAAATAGCGACACCACTACGAATGGCATCATCATCCACAGAAACATCCGTAACCAATGCAGAAAGCTTCCAAAATTCTTGTCGATAATGGAGTCTTCAAAATCCAAAGAGTAGTTGAAAATAAAACTGACAATCAGAAAGAGCGCTGTGGCAAGATATAGTTTGAGGTCAAAGTGCTTACTTTGATACTCCTTTAGATATGCGAGGATTTTTCTCATCTACAAAATTTGATCAAATATATGTGTCTAATAGCTTTTGCATGGGATGTTCATCCAAAATATAAGCTGATAGTATCTGCCAATCGAGACGAGTTTTATAAGCGTCCAACTGCTCTCGCAGGATTTTGGGAAGATATTCCCAATATCCTAGGCGGAAGAGACTTAGAGGCAAATGGCACTTGGATGGCTGTGAGCGCAAATGGTAAATTTGCAGCTGTTACCAATTTTCGTGACTTGAGCAACATCAGAGAAGACGCTAAATCTCGTGGAGATATTCCTACAGATTTTCTCAATGGATCATTGCCGCCCTATGAATTTTTGCAAGCATTGCACGACCATTCAGAGGATTATAACGGATTCAATGTCATAGTTTCCGATCAAAACGAAATGGTTCACTACAGCAATTATGAAAGGAAAATAAATCTTATCAAAAGAGGAATACATGGACTTAGCAATGCGCTCTTGGATACTCCTTGGCCAAAAGTGGAACGCGTGAAACAAAAATTTGGTAATGCTATCAACGAGGATTTTACTGCTGAGGGATTGATTGAGATGATGAGTGATGTGGAGCTGGCGGATGAGCAGGTTTTACCTGATACGGGCATCCCGAAAGATATGGAACTCTCCCTATCAGCCATGTGTATTCGTATGGAAGGTTATGGGACATGCTGCTCCACGGTAATCACAATGGATAGAATGGGTGTTTTTTCCTTGACGGAAAGGTCTTATCCTTTTGGCGATCGCAAAGACCAAATAGTAGAATATAGCGTTGATATCAAATGATGAAGTGTACAAACATATGGTTGTTAGTTGTCAGTTTTATGCTGTTTACCCTTATAGGGTGCGATAACACGCTAGATAATTTTGACACAGAAAAAGACCCTTTGATTGGGAAAATTGGAGGGGAAGATTGGAAATATATCTCTGGAGGAGCGCGAAGTGACCTTAGGACAAATCAGATCGCAGGACTCTTAACCGGACTCAATGTCCAAGAGCCTTGTGCCATTCGCGTATTAGGCGAACCTTACTTGGAACTTAGAGTACCTGGTCGCATCGGTAACTACAACCTGCCTTCAGCCAATGGTGAGGTTACTTTGATATTTGTCTCTAGAAATGGAGAACAACGACTTTCTGTTACTGGTGGCTTCATGGAAATAGCAGCATTGAGCGGTCGTCAGGCATTGGGACGCATCAATGCTTCTGTAGATGACGACAATACAGTAGAAGGTTCCTTTCTGCTGGAAATTTGTGATTAGTGACGCTTTCACTATTCACTCACAAAAATCCGTTTCACTCGCTGACTAACGTTAGTCAAGATCTCATAAGGAATAGTCCCTGTCCATTCGGCCAACTGCTGAATTGATGGACTTTCTCCGAATACCGTCACTTCAGTACCCGTTGACACATCTAATTCAGAAACGTCCAGCATGGTCATATCCATGCAGATATTCCCAACAGTATAAGCACGCTGACCACTGATGAGCATGTAAGCTTTTCCATTTCCAAAAGCCCGGCTGTACCCGTCCGCATAACCAATCGAAACAATGGCTATTTTTCCGTTGGTTTTTAGCCTCCCTTTTCTGTTGTAGCCAATGCTGTCGTCCGCATTGACCGATTTGATTTGGGAAATTTTCGTTTTCAGGGTGCTAATGTGCTTTAGGTCGGTGTTGGAATGCGAGCTGTCAAAACCATACATCCCGATTCCTAGCCTAACCATATCAAAGTGATACTGAGGCCATCTCATGATGCCAGCAGAATTGAGTGCGTGTTTGACTGGCAAATAATCCAATCGTGCAGTGATGAACTCATACGCTTCCTCAAATCTCCGTGCCTGATTGATTGTAAAATCATCTTCATGCACATCTTCGGCACTGGAAAAATGGGTAAAAATTCCAGCTATTTTTAGTTGAGGATTTGACACCATTATTTCACAAAGTGCAGGCAACTCTTCCTTACTAAAACCTAACCGGTTCATTCCTGTCTCTATTTTGAGATGCACAGGTGGAGGAGATTTGCAATCTTCTAAATATCTCCTGAGCATAGGGAGGCTATAGATTTCCGGCTCAAGCCCAAAAGTTTCCACAAGAGAAAAAGAGCCCCAATCAACATTCATGATCATTACGGGAATGTCAATACCCTTTCGTCTCAGGTTTATGGCTTCATCCAGATATGCTACACCGAGGTAATCCACCTGATGATACTGTAACAAATGAGCGATTTCATCCACACCTACCCCATAGGCAAATGCTTTTACCATCACCATTAACTTGGTAGATGGCTTGAGCTTTTCACGATAGACATTAAGGTTATGAATTAGCGATTCATAATTCACCTCAAGGACTGTCCCATGACTTTTTTCTTCTAGATAGTTCACCACCTTTTCTAGATGAAAATGTCTGGCCCCTTTTACTAAAATATTTTGATCGGAAAACTGAGGAGCAGTTTTCATAAACGCCTCGGTGGTTTCATACGTCTCAAACTTCATCGAAAATTGTTTCGAAGAGGCACTAATCTGAGACCCTATTCCTATAAGGTGATCTATCTCGTGTTTTGCCAATAGCGCATTTACCTCACTATATAGCAAATCATTGTCTTTCCCCGATTGGAGTATATCCGAGAGTACGACTACTTTTCTTTGTTTTTTCGGCTGCTGCATGAGGTAATCGAGTGCGATGCTCAATCCGATCAAATCATTGTTGTAGCTGTCATCTAAGATATAACAATCATTCCACCCTCGTTTTAGTTCTAAGCGCATCGGGATGGGTTTGATCTTATCCAACCCAGACTGAATAGCCTCTTGTTTTTCTCCCAGCACAATTGCTGTAATTATCGCATGAAAGATGTTCTCCAAATCAAAGTCATTCTTCATGCTCAAATGAAAAGTTCTTTGATCACCTTGGTAATCGAATGTATAATTATCTCCTTTCGGAATAATATTGATACTGGCGGAGGGATCGTCTACTTCCCAAGTAATCAACTTGCCTGATTTTTGGTTCAGCACTTTGACGATATCCGAATACTTCAGTCGTGTAATATTTTGCTTTGTAGTGTCAAAAAGTGTTGCCTTTTCACTCAACTTCTCATCAGGGCTGTCGAAACCTGAGTTATGAGCCTCCCCAAGATTCGTGAAAATCCCAATCGTTGGTTGGATAATTTTTTGTAGGTTTTCCATTTCCCCTTTTCGGGATATACCAGCTTCAAAAATGGCTACTTGATGTGTAGCATTCATTTCCCAAACAGATAACGGCACACCGAGTTGCGAATTATAGCTTTTCGGACTTTTAACTACTCCAAAGGACTCCCCGAGGAGTGTAGCCAACCATTCTTTGACGATGGTTTTCCCATTGCTGCCGGTGATACCAATGACTGGGATATCGAATGACTCACGATGCGAGGCAACGATCTGTTGTAAAGCAATCAAGGTGTCATCTACCAATATGAGGTTCGCTCCACCCAAATTAGGCGAATCCAAATTAGACGAAATCAGAAAATTTCTACATCCTTTATGATAGACATCCAAAATATAATCATGACCATCATTTTGAGAGCCTTTCAAGGCGACGAATAACTCATCAGAATGACCAGCCACCTTCCTTGAGTCATAAACCAAAGTCCGAATTGATTCAGAACTTCCGCGTTGGAGCAGTTCGATTTTTAGGATTTTACATAGGTCAGAGATAAGCATCGGTTAAAATTAAGTCTGTTTCTCAGAAATCAATCAATTTCCCTTTGTACTTGTAGCATTTACAGGACTAAATCCATTTCGAACTGTGTCAGTTCATTCACGAACCCGATAGATTCCAGCACTGTGACTAACTCTAAGTCATCTATAGAAATATTTATGATAGTGAGGTCTTTATGACTGAGTTGTTGTGCTTCGGCTAATAAAACCTGTGTAACAGATTTATCTCCAGGAGTGCCTATTCCCAGCTGACTTATCCGGCCAAGATTTGGGTTGAAAACAACAAAGCCCTTTAAATCATTTTTATCATAAGCTTCCAAAATGGTTTCTCCTACTAGCCCGCTTTTTAAGTGTGGCCAAGCATCCATAAATGAAGGGTTATAATTCAACAACATGCCATACTGTTTTGGTTTGTATTCCAAACTTTCCTCTAAACGAAATATCTCATTCGGATTTATCTTTACTCCTTTCAAAGCAAAACATTTGAGTTCGCGTGCGAATTGAAAGCCAAGGGATTCATAGAATTTTATCGCCCGAACATTCTTATCTATCACCTCCAATACCAATTGATCAAATCGACCTTGATCAACTATTTTTCGTAAAATATTTTCATAAAGGTGATGAGCAACAGACTGTCTCTGGAAGCTTGGAATCACTCCCGTACCGCCATTGTATAACGTGGACTTACCGCGATACTGACCGCTAGCATGAAGGATAAACCCTACTACTTGGTCGTCTACCCATGCGAGCTCACTATACTTTTCGTTGATATTCAGCTTATTGAAGATCCGATGCTGAAACTGATCTAGAGAGGGTTGAAATGCAGTAAAGTAGTTTTCAAAAGCCTTTAAAAAAGCCTCATGAAGAGGCTTTAAATGTATGGGCTCAAATGACTGATAGGAGATGCTGCTACTCATGGAAACTTAAAAGGGGAGTAGTAGTATCGACGGCTATATTTTTGGTGACCGACGGGGAAAACAACTTAGAGAAGAAGCCTCTGT